>SKTJ01000179.1 GCA_007122565.1 Syntrophomonadaceae bacterium
ACCGTTTATCACCGGAACGGTAGCGTGGTGGGCCAACTCCTCTACCCCACTGTGGGCGAAGGTACGAATCATGATGCCGTCCACGTACCGGGCAAGGACTGCCGCGGTATCCCTTACCGGCTCACCCCGGCCGATCTGCAGTTCCTGGCTGCTCAGAAAAAGGGCATGCCCTCCCAGTTGCCACATTCCCACTTCAAAGGAAACCCGTGTTCGCGTGGACGGTTTTTCAAAAATCATCCCCAGAGTCTTCCCGGCCAAAAGGTGGTGTTGCTCTTTTTGCTGCTGTTTGCACTTCAATTCAACAGCCAGATCCAAAAGAGCAGTGATCTCCGCTGACGTATAATCCTGCAGCGTTAAAAAATGCCTTCCACTCATCTCCTTCATCCAGCCTCACCTCCGTCAACAATTAAGGTATTCAGGAGTCAGTAGTCAGAATTTAGAATACCCCGGAGATATTCATCCAGGAATGTATCCAAGATCCTTTATTCTGACTACTGACTCTTGAATTCTGCCTCCTGAGTTTACTTTTCTAGTCCTTCTTCCAAAATCGCCAGGGCTGTATCAATATCGGTTTGATTCACGTTCAATGGTGGTAGGAAGCGAAGAATGCGGCCGGCGATGCAGTTGATGAGCAGCCCTGCCTCAGCACAGTTTCGCTGTACTGCCAAACCATCTCCGGTCAATTCCATTCCCAGAATCAGCCCCAGACCCCGCACATCCTTAACCAACCCGGGGAAGCGTCCCTGCAGGGCAAGTAGTCCCTCTCGTAAATAGTTTCCCCTTCGTTCCACTTCTGATAAAAAGTCCTTTTTAAGTATTTCATTTAGCACCGCAAGAGCTGCGGCACAGACCACGGGGTTGCCCCCGAAGGTGGAGGCATGATCACCGGGAGAAAAGGTCGATGCTACGTTTTCCGTGCATAGCATGGCTCCGATGGGTAATCCCCCTCCCAAAGCCTTGGCCAACGTAAAGATATCTGCTTGAACTCCAAAATAATCAGCAGCAAGAAGATTGCCTGTTCTTCCCAGGCCGCATTGCACCTCGTCGAAAATGAGCAGCAGCCCCTGTTCGTCGCAAAGCCTGCGTAACCCATGGATAAAATCCTGGGTTGCAACATGCACGCCTCCTTCCCCTTGCACCGGTTCAATCATAACGGCACATGTGTTCTCGCCCGCCTGGGCTAGAAAGGACTCAAGGTCATTGAACACGCCGTAGCGAAACCCGGGAAGCAGGGGTTCATAGCCTTTGTGGAACTTTTCCTGACCGGTTGCAGTCAAGGTGGCCATGGTACGTCCATGAAAGGAGTCAGTTGCAGTAATTATTTCATAACGCTCCACGTTGCCTTTTGCTTTTGCATATTTACGGGCAATTTTAATGGCGGCCTCGTTTGCCTCTGCACCGCTGTTACAGAAAAAGGCTTTTGCGGCTCCAGTATTATCCACCAGACTACGGGCCAGTTCAACCTGCGGTTCGGTGTAATACAGATTTGAAGTATGAATGAGCTTATCCAGCTGATCCTTTGCCGCCTGCACTACCGCCGGATGACAATGCCCAAGCGCATTTACAGCCAAGCCACCCACAAAATCCAGATATTCCTTACCCTCATCGTCGTATACACGGGTACCGCTGCCCCGAACAAGATAAGGCGTTTTCCCCACTTGGCGGCCATAAGTATTCATTATGTATTTCCCCTCATCTTCCGGCACCATAATAATTCCTCCCATAGTAAAAGTCCAAAGTCGAAAGTTTAAAATCAAGTTCCAGCCTAGTCTAGGGCTTATTTTTTTAATTTGAATCCGTTTTTTTCGATTATTTCTTGTTTCTTGTTCTTGTTTCCTGTTTCTTTCTTCCTCCTCTTGCCTCTTGTTCCTCCTGCTTCTTGCTTCTTGTATCCTGCCTCTTGTACTTATATTACCATAGTTCCAATACCATGGTCAGTAAATATTTCCAACAGCAGCGAATGGCTGATTCGTCCATCTATGATATGGGTGCGGCGTACGTTGTTGTTGAGGGCATGCACGCAGGCCTCCACCTTGGGAATCATCCCTTTGGATATTTCTCCGGAGATGATCATCTCCCGCGCTTTCTGCCGGTGCAGCGATGAAATGAGCGAAGTAAGGTCTCCCGGTTGGGTAAGAATCCCCTCAACGTCAGTAAGCACAATCAATTTCTCCGCCGTAAGCGCAGCAGCAAGTTCGCCGGCCACGTGATCAGCATTAATATTCAGGCCTTCCCCCGCCGCACTCACGCCAATGGATGAGATTACCGGGATATAGTTTTCACGGCTCAAGGTGTGAATAACAGCAGGGTCCACGGACACGATATCGCCCACATAGCCCAGGTCAACCGTTTTCTCCATGCCGTCAACATTCACATTTGCCGGAGACCGTTTTTCCGCCATCAGGAGGTTGCTGTCTTTACCGCTCAACCCAACTGCCTTTCCGCCATGCCTGTTGAGCAAGGTCACAATTTCTTTGCTCACCTTGCCTACGAGAACCATTTCAACCATCTCCATGGTCTCTTTGTCAGTAACCCGCAAACCGTCCACGAAGCTTGTTTCTTTGCCCAGTTTATCCATCAGGGCAGTTATTTCCTTGCCGCCTCCGTGCACTAAAATTGGGTTAATGCCGATATATTTCAAAAGAACAATATCCTGGGCCACGGCATTTTTTAACTCATCGCTTACCATCGCCTGACCACCATACTTGATTACAAAAGTCTTTCCGGCAAAATTACGAATATAAGGCAGCGCTTCAATAAGCACCTCCGCCTTGCCAATCAGTTTTTGCATCGCATCATTCATTATTATTCCCCCCCGACTTCTGACTTTTGACTAGATTTTAACTCCGGTAGTCACTGTTAATGTTTATATATTCATGGCTGAGGTCGTTTCCCCATGCTGTTATCTCTGTGTTGCCCAGTTTCAAATCAATTAACACTGGAACTTCGGCTTGCTTCAGTACCGCCTTGGCAGCAACTTCGTCGAAAACAAGTCCCCTGCCGCCGTCTGTAACTTGTACGTCCCCTAAAAAAATGTTTACCCGTTCGGGAATAAAATCTACTCCGGCATAACCCATGGCCGTAATAATACGTCCCCAGTTGGCATCTTCCCCAAAAAAAGCAGTTTTAACCAGGCTGGAATTAAGGACGGAGCGGGCCAGGCGGCGAGCCATATCATAATCGGCAGCACCCCTCACTGTAAGCTTGATCACTTTGGTAACACCCTCTCCATCGGCCACAACCTTGTACGCCAATTCGCGACAGACATGCGCCAGGGCTTTTTGAAATACGGGCCAGAGTGGTGATTCTTTATCTATTTTATTGGGCATTGTCCCACCACCGGCCAAAAGGAGCACCATATCATTGGTTGAAGTATCACCATCCACGCTGATAAGGTTAAAAGAGTGGGCTACTGCCTCTAGCAGTGCTTCCTGCAATAGTTCCTTTTCTACATTAAGATCGGTCGTAAGAAAGGCCAGCATCGTGGCCATATCAGGGCAGATCATCCCCGATCCTTTGGCCATCCCGGCTATAACAAAGGGCTGTTGCCCTTCCCCGGGGAAAAAACGGACCGCAGATTCTTTGATTACTGTATCGGTGGTCATAATCGCCTGCGCCGCATCCCTTCCTCCGCCTGGTGAGAGCCTGGATGCAGCCTGCTTAACGCCTGCGGCAATTTTATCCATGGGCAAATAGAAACCAATTACTCCGGTGGATGCTACCAGCACCTCTTCCGCCTGCAGGCCAAGTTTTTCCCCTACCAGCGAAGCCGTCTTTCGGGCATCATCCATACCCTGCTCTCCGGTACAGGCATTGGCAATACCACTATTTATTGCAACGGCCCGTACCGTTCCCCCAAGGTGCTGTTCTGTTATCAACAAGGGAGGCGCCTTAAACTTGTTAGTGGTAAAAACAGCGGCAGCAGCGGCAGGTTCCCGGCAAAAGAGGAGCGCAAAGTCTTTTTCGCCATTCTTTTTCAAACCACAAGCCACACCAGCCGCCTCAAACCCATCAACAGCAGTTATACCGCCAAGTATGTTCTCCATGGATAATTTCATATGGACTTAACCTCCCTCGTCCTATCTCGAAAATGTGGAGCCAGACTCCGCACCGGGGTGCAGGATGCACATTCGGTGCTGTCAGGCTCAATAAAAGATTAATAATAGCAGTAGCCTTTGCCGAACCGGCGACATTCAAAACTCGCTGACGCTCAAACAAGTTGAATGTCGAAAGCTCCTAATCGACAAAGCCTTTTACGACCCTGAATGCCCCTCATGCGCAACCCTGCACCCCTTTGCTGTTGTTGTTTTTACATTCATACGCTGTTGCCACTGAAACAAGGGTATGCTGATTCTATCCCGGGAATATCATCCTGATTCCGGCATAATCGTGAATCACGGGCGGCTGTGGGCAGCCGCCCCTACAAAATCATATCTATGCAACATTCATTTTTTATTTAATTGCGGGTAATATGGAATCCGACCCTTGGACAGTTTTGTCTTTTGCTTATCTTATCTTGCCTCTTGCTTCTTGCTTCTGCGGCCTTAAGGCCGTAATGGCAGCATCTCCAGGCCCTTTGTTTCTGCAAAGCCGAGCATCAGGTTCATATTTTGGACTGCCTGCCCCGCCGCTCCTTTGACCAGGTTGTCGATAGCAGAGAGGATGATTAAGCGTCCAGTACGTTTGTCTTTTCTCAGGGACAGGGCACAATGGTTACTACCGTATACATACTTTGTCTCTACCATTAACGGTGGTGGCAGAATCCGTACAAATGGGTTGCTTTGGTAAAATTCTTCGTAAATATTAAACAGTTCATCCTCTTCCATGTTTGCTTTCGGCTGCAGATAAAGTGTGCTTAATATACCCCGGATCATGGGCACCAGGTGAGGCACAAATGTGAAGGTTATCTCTTCTCCCGCCAACCGGCCCAGTTCCTGCTCCATTTCCGGGGTGTGTTGGTGGTTCGCCACCCGGTAGGCCCTAAAATTTTCTGTGCATTCAGGAAAATGTAAAACGGGTGAGGGGGTACGGCCTGCGCCCGAAGTGCCGGACTTGGCATCCACCACCAATGTTTCCCAGCGAATCAGGTTCCTGCGTGCGAGCGGCGCCAGGGCCAGAAGCACAGAGGTGGGGTAGCATCCCGGATTGGCTACCAGAGAAGCATTTTTTATCTCTTCCCGGTAAAGCTCCGGCAGGCCGTAAACGGCTCTGCCCAGGTAATCGGGAGCACAATGCTCTTTGTTATACCATTCCTGATAGAGATTGGCATCGCAGAGACGAAAGTCTGCGCTCAAATCCACCACCCTGACACCGGCCGCTGCGAGCATCGGCACCGCATGCATGGCCTCTCCATGGGGCAGGGCACAAAAAACCAGATCCGTTTTTTCAATCGCTTCTTCCACCGAAAAAGGACGGCAGATCATTTCCACCAAGCCGCTGTATTGGGGATGGACATCTGAGAGTTTTTTCCCCGTAAAGGAATGGGATGTAACATAAGTGAGCTCCACCTGGTCGTGGGCGTGTATAATGCGCAGCAGTTCACTTCCCGTATATCCGGTCACACCAATAATGCCTACTCTCACCGAATTTCGCCTCCTAAAATATCAATCAGAACAGTAGTTATATTAAGCAATAACAAAAGCCTCCCTTCCTAAAAGGACGAGAGGCTTACTCGCGGTACCACCTTTTTTAGCCCTTGGATAAAGGCCCACTCAAACTGCATCGTACCAATTGTTACGATACAAACCCTTTATCGGAGGTTAACCGGAAAAGCCTACATACGGCAGAACACTATTCATCCTTACGCCTGCCTGCGGCAAGGCTCGGTAGTGTAGCGCTTCGACTTTCACTTCAGGGGTCCGTTTCCAGGCAACACGGTACCGGGCTTACACCGTCCCCGATTCGCTTATCCTGCACTTTGCCCGTACTCTTCCCATCATTAGCTTTTTCGTGCCAATTTTTCTTAAATCCAATCTTATCACCGGCTAAATAAAAAGTCAACACAGACATTACCCCACGAATTTAGCCGGTCCTTTCATTCTGGCTACTGACTTCTGCACTTAAACTTAAACCGGGAAATTGCCGTGTTTTTTGCGGGGCCGCTCCTCGTGTTTATCCTTAAGGGATTCCAGGGCAGCGAGCAATTGCCGGCGTGTATCTTTTGGTTCAATTACATCGTCAATCCAGCCCCGGGCTGCTGTAACATAGGGATTGGCATAACGCTCACGGTATTCGTTCACTTTTTGCGTCCTTACCTCATTCGGGTTTTCCGATTTTTCGATATCACGGCGATAAATGATGTTGGTAGCTCCCTCCGGACCCATTACGGCAATCTCCGCTGTAGGCCAG
>SKTJ01000332.1 GCA_007122565.1 Syntrophomonadaceae bacterium
AGGGGTTGCCTTTGCCGACCCGGCTCACATGCTTTGGCTCGCTGCGCTCAAACACGTAGCATGTGGAAACCCCGGTCCGGCAAAGCCTTTTAACCCAAGCCTGAACGGTACTCACAGGTAATCCTGAACCCCTTTGTGCTATTTTCAAGAGTGCTGAGTTGTTACACTTAAAATCCCCGCAGTTCAACAACATCCACATAAGCACGGCACCTACGAGCCACTTCCTCCATTTCCCCACACTCCGGGATATTTGTACCGCTGAGGGTTGGGTCCAGCAGGGGAGCGTCGGCCTTGAACCTTTGGATCACGTAACGGCGGCACCCGGTAAGCGTTTCGGCGATGGCAACAATGTCCGCCTTATCCAGTAACCCGGGCACAAACGTGGTGCGAAACTCGTGCTCCAACCGGCTTTCCCGGAGCAGGGCGACTGTCCCCATCACTGCCCCATAGTCCACTGTAACACCGGCAAGGCGGTTATATTTTCCCCGGGGTGCCTTTATATCCACAGCCACATAATCAAGCAATCCCCTGCCCAGCAAATCGTGCAGGACACGGGGCCTTGTTCCGTTGGTATCCAGTTTCACTTTGAAACCGGCTGACTTTATCGCGGCAGCAAATTCTATTAAGCCCTCCTGCAATGACGGTTCGCCGCCGCTGATGCAAACTCCGCCGAGCAAACCTAAGCGGCGGGCCAGAAAGTGCATCACCTTCTTTTCCGGATACAGGGGAAGGCCCGCAGGATCAAGCACAAGTCCACGGTTATGACAAAAAGGACAGCGCAGGTTGCAGCCACAGGTAAACAGGGTGGCACAAACCTCTCCCGGGTAGTCGATGAGGCTGGTTTTAACTAAACTCCCGATTTCGAAGGATATTCCCCCCCGCACTAGAGTTCCTTCTCCCAGAGTACCGCACGGGCAAAGGTACGCCCCGCCTCTTTGATCACCACCTGTACTTCCTCCCCCACCAGCGATCCCGCATCTTCGATATCGAGTATATAGCCGTGCAACCGGGCAATACCATGCTCCGGGTGAGAAGCATGGGGTTCCTCCACCGTCACCCGGTAAATACCCCCTTCCTCAACCGGGAGAGCATATCGCTCCACCTCGTTCAACTTCCCCATCATTAATATTTTATACTTTTCCATGTGTGTGCTGTCGGAACCGCGGATGAAAATATTTTTTCCCGTGACCGCCTCCAGCCTTTTCAGGTAAAGTCCACCACTTCCGATGAGCAGGGCGGCCACTTCGCTGTTCATCTCCACCAGCACCGCCTCCACATCCTTACGCTGCAGCACCTTTTTCAGTTCCCGCTCCACTTTGCTGCTTACCGCCTCGGCGGAAAGGATGCGCCCCTTCCCCTGACAATAACTGCAAGGCTGTTGCATTACTGCAGAGAGGCCCTGACGTACTTTCTTCCGGGCAATCTCCACCAGCCCCAGGGAAGTTATGCCCAGCACATGGCTTTTCGTCCGGTCATTGGTCATCTTTTCCTTAAGCCGATCCAGGATACTCTGACGGTTTTCCTGGGTACTCATGTCTATAAAATCAACGATAATAATGCCACCGATATCCCGCAGGCGGATCTGCCGCGTAATCTCGTCCGCCGCCTCCAGGTTGGTCTTGAAGATCGTCTCTTCAAGGTTGTTTTTCCCTGTGTATTTACCTGTGTTCACGTCAATCACCGTGAGTGCCTCTGTCTCGTCAAATACCAGATAACCACCGCAATTCAGCCAGACCACACGGTTCAGGGACCGATCGATCTCATTCTCGATACCGTAATGCTCGAAGATGGGAGTTTTATTATGGTAGAGCGATACACGGTTCATAAGCTCGGGAGAGAGGCAATCGAGAAGTTCCTTGATTTTTTGATACTCCTGCTCGTTATCAATATGGAATTCGCTGATATAATCGTTAAAAAGATCTCGCACAATCCTGAAGATCAGGGCTACGTCCTTGTAAAGAAGAGCGGGGGGCTTTTCCCTGCTATGAAGGTTTTGGATATTGTCCCAGAGACTGCTTAAAAAACGCAAATCATTTTCCAGATTTTCCAGATCCACCCCTTCTGCCGCTGTCCGAACAATCACACCAACATCAGGCGCTTTTATCATCTCCAACTCTTTTTTCAGACGCTCCCGTTCATCCTGGTTGGCAATACGCCGCGAAACGCCAACATAGTTAAGACCGGGCATCAGTACCAGGTAACGGCCGGGGAGGGTGATGTGACCGGTAAGGCGTGCTCCTTTACTGCCAAATGGTTCTTTCATCACCTGCACCAGGATTTCCTCGCCCACGTGCAGCAAACGCTGAATGGGCATACGTCCTCCCGGTGAATCGGTACCCCGCGGTTGGGGGATCTCGTCCACATAAAGAAAAGCATTGCGCTCCTCACCAATATTTACAAAGGCAGCTTGCATACCGGGTAATACGTTTTCCACCACTCCCTTGTAAATGTTGCCTACCAGGCGCTGACTGAGGGGCCGCTCGATATAGAGCTCCACAACCTTGCCTTCCTCAATAATTGCTACTCTCGTTTCCTTTTGTTCATAATTAACAATAATTTTTTGTTCCATAAGATTCCTCTTCATCTTTTTTTATACATTCTATTCTCTTTCAGCCTACCTATTTCCTTCCTCCAGTTCTCTTATTCTGACTCCTTTGTATTCAGATGCAGCCTGTCCAGATAAGCAGACAAGGCTTCTCCCTCCGGGGTAATATAATCATTAGCACTGGAGATAAAAATGGCCAATCGCCGTACCTGTTCCGGCCCTGTCTGTGATGGCAGCAGCGACATTACCTCTGCCGGACGGGTCCCCCCCTGATTTCCGGTAGCAATAAACATTAAAAGCTTATCCTCTTCAAAAGCATTTTGCAAGTATAAATTATAGATAAACGGTCTGATATCCACCCGTTTTATTGTTTTTTTACCTGGCCGCTCCACCTCCAGTACAGGAGCCGCCAATAAAGATTGGACCGCAGGCGCAAGTTCCGGGACAGGTGGTGAAAAAATCACCAGGTAGAGAGCCGCCCCAACCTGGGAGGCAAGAACAGGCGCATGGGGATCCACTTCCCGTACGCTGCGTACTGCCAGTTCAGGAGGAAGCAAGCCGTTCAAAGCTGTTTTGATCGTTTCACTTTCTATGTGATTGATAAGGTCAAATTCGAGGAACTCCCCATCTCCCACAATCCCCACTGCCAGCGGGGCGGCAAAGCTCAGGCGCGGCTGAGGATTAAAACCCTGGCTGTAAAGCAGAGGCAACCCGGCCCGGCGCAAGGTACGAATAAAAGTTCGTTGCAAATCCAGGTGGGAAAGACAGGCGAAGTCCCCCTCCTTAATAAAAACAATCCGGTAACGGTGCAAGATTAAACCTCCTAAAAATCGGATGTTGGTAAAGTTAGGGTGCCATATTTACTGGCTACTGACTGCTGACTACTGACTACTGTATCCATCCGCACACCCCAGTCCGCATCCTGCACAGACTCCCCCGCGACAGGCCGGTGTGATTCCCCCTTCAAGTGCCTTGCGATGCTCCCTGATCAAAAACTCCTTTGTAATACCAGTACTAATGTGATCCCAGGGCAGGGGGTCAGTAAAGGCAAGGGGGCGGGATGTATAGTGATGTAACGGGATCCCTGCAGCAGCAAGCGCCTCTTCCCAGCGGGAAAAGGAGAATAGTTCGTCCCAGGAATCGAGACGACTGCCCAGATCGTAGGCCCCCTCCACCACCGCAGCAAGCCTTCTGTCGCCGCGGGCCAGCATCGCCTCCAGCAGGCTGATGGGGGCACCGTGCCAGGAAAAGGCCACCCCTTTAATCTTTCGCAGTTCGCGACGTAAAAAATCCTGCCTTTGCTTAATCTCCTCAGGATCCAGTAATGGTTCCCATTGGAACGGTGTATGCGCCTTCGGAATAAACGTGGAAACACTAACATTGATGCGCGGCGGCCCTTTTTTTCGTCCCGATCCACTACGGCCCACTGCACTTATTTTCCGTACCAGTTCCACCAATCCCGCCAGATCATCCATCGTTTCTGTGGGGAGTCCCAGCATGAAGTAAAGCTTAATGTGGTTTTGCCCATCTTTTAGAGCCACTGCAGCCGCTTCCAGCACAGCCTGCTCCGTTACCTTCTTGTTGATAACATCCCGCAAACGCTGGGTTCCCGCTTCAGGGGCAATAGTCACTCCCGCTGCCCTCCCCTGCTTCAGACGGTCGGCCAGCCGTACAGCATCTGCATCAGCCCGCAAGGATGGTAGAGAGAGAGAGACATGTTCCTTTGCAAAATCCTGCTCCAGTGACGTGATTAGTTCCCCGATAGGGGGATAATCGCTGCTGCTCAGGGAAGCCAGGGAAAGCTCCGTAAAACCCGTGTTGGCAATGATCCGTCCGGCCTGTTCCCGCAGTTTCTCTGCTGATCGCTCCCTTACCGGGCGGTAAACATATCCGGCCTGACAGAAGCGGCATCCCTGGGAGCAACCGCGGAACAACTCCAGCACAGCCCGGTCATGCACAACTTCCATATAAGGGACAACAAAACACTCAGGATAAACAGCATGCTCCAAATCACTAACCACCCGTTTCTGCACAGGCAGGGAAGCCTCCTCTGCCAGCACTTCGACCCCGGTAAATTTACCATCCCGGCCGTAATGATCCCGGTAAAACGAAGGGACATAAATTCCGGGGATCAGGGCTGCTTCCCGCAGAAATGATTCCCGCTTACGGGGCCCCTTCTTCTTCCAGATACGGTATGTTTCCAGAACCTCCGGTAAGACCTCTTCCCCATCACCGATAACTATGAAATCAAAAAAAGGAGCCAGCGGTTCCGGGTTATAGGCAAGGGGACCTCCACCAAGTACAAACGGATCGTTATCTCCCCGCTGGTTGCTGTGCAGGGGAATACCACCCAGGTCCAACATTAGCAAAATTGCAGTATAACTCATTTCGTATTGGAGTGTAAAACCTACCATGTCAAAACGGTTAAGGGCAGTACGGCTCTCCAATGAAAAAAGAGGGATCTGTTGCTCCCGCAAAAGCTGCTCCAGATCTGCAGCGGGAGCAAAAACCCGCTCTGCATATATACCAGAGATGGAATTTGCCACTGTGTAGAGGATCCGTAAGCCCAGGTGGGACATACCCACTTCGTAAAGGTCCGGAAAGGCAAGGGCCAGGTGTACTTCCGCCTGCTGAGGGTCCCGGGACACACTGTTCAACTCCCGCCCCAGGTAGCGGGCCGGCCGGCGTACAGAGGCCAGAAGCCCGGAAATATCTATCATATGGGTCAACTCTTTCCTTTTTACATATTATGATCAGAACATCGGTCATTAACTCCTCCCTATAGCATAAATAAATGAAGTCTTTTCGTCAAGCAAGAAGAGTAGGGGCACTTAAGCCACCAGTCAAGCCTCAACTGTGTTCTGTTCAAAACCCCGGGCGGCTGTGGGTAGCCTTCCCTAAGACTTCCCGCAGGGTGATTTCCATTCCTTGATGCATGGCCATGGCCAGAATTCGGGTTTCCGATAACACAGCTTTCACATGCAAGGTTGGGCCCAGGATAACTACCTGATGATATCTTGCGGGCTTGAATTGCTTTAACACATCCATGATCGTAGTGCTTTCTAAGGCTACAAGCATCTCCCCTTTAAGGACCCGGTAACGGCGAAGCGCCTTCTCCTTGCGCAAAAGATAACGTAAAAACATGTAAATGTTAGCATTTTGTTCCCGTCCGGCAGCGGAATACAAGAATAGGCCAATCAGGGAGACTGTAAGGTTCAGATAATCGAAACTGGAAAGGAGAAGTCCACAGATAACTAAAAAAAAGCCGAGCCAGCGACCGGCCCTTGCAGCTACCTCTGTTGCCCGGTAAAAGCCCAGCCGCGTGCTGAGCAAAGCACGCATGATTCTACCTCCGTCCAGTGGCAGACCCGGTAACAGATTAAAGCACGCGAGAGCTAAGTTGGCCCGGTAAAAAAAAGAGAGTAAATCGGGATCAACTATGATTGGCAGGGCGTATACCCCCCTGCTCCAGTTAAAGAAAAAAATAAATAATATCAGGTTGAATAACGGACCCGCTGCGGCAACCGGCAACTCCTTACGTTGATCCAGCTCTAACGGCTTATCCAGATACCCCACTCCACCAAAAGGGAAAAATTCTATCCTGTTTATGGGCAAACCGCTCAATTTTGCCGTCACAATATGCGCCAACTCATGCCCCAGCACCAGTAAAAAAAGCACAATCACCTCCCGGGGCAGGCCCGCCAGCAGCCAGAGCAACATAAAGAGCAGGAAAAAAGGATGCAGCTTGAACTGCATTTTTTTTGGCACCGTCCCGTTTCTGTCCAATTAA
>SKTJ01000273.1 GCA_007122565.1 Syntrophomonadaceae bacterium
TGGGCGGTGCTGACGGGAGACTTTCTATTTTCCCGGGCCTTCACCCTTTTGACCCGGCATGTTTCCCTGGGGGTCTTAGAGCCTATGACGAAAGCCATCGGCCTCATGTTCGAGGGAGAGATTGAACAGCTGGGGCGGAGCCAGGATAACAAGATACCCTCCGAGAAACTGCTGTGGCTATTTGGAAGAAATTGAAGATGAAGGATTTTACTGGCGAAATGCCGTATTTTTTTGCGCCAGTTCAGGATTCTCATCGCAAGGTTCTAGTTCTCCTCCTGCAGTAAGACGGTGTCCATCCTATACTGCTCCCCTACTTCCGGTACACCTTGTGGGCCGTGCCCGGAAAGCTTTTGATAAGAAACTTCAAAAAAGAACACAAGAGTTTCGCATCGCAAAAGGAGTAGTCATTATAAAAATACTTTAATGCTTCTTTGCATGATGCATTTTTGCATGCCGCTGCTTATGAAAAAACATACAGACTATGCTAAGGAAATGCAATTTTGCATCACATAAAGAAGGAGAGTTTTTTGTTTAGGTAGGATTTATCGTTACTGTCATTTAGAGGTAAGAATTCTCTGAAAGATTAGACTTATGGCACATATTTTGCATATATTATCTGAATCTTGTTATTTTAGGTACATGAAAGGAGAGAATTTGTATGGGTATACTATGAAGTCTGCTCATGGCTTCATGTTCTATGTGTTTATTGCGCATGATTGCCAGCAATATGTTTTTGCTTCTATTCGTGAAGTAATTTCGGCAGAGCCAGTGGGTAGAGGGGTTATAAATATCCGAAAATGATGTGAAAAACTTTTTAAGCTAGAAGTGTTCGTCTCTTTGAAAAGCCTGTAAGAAAAAAGTTGGGAGGTAAGAAACTATGAGCGTTGAATCTTATCAAGAGGTAACTGTTGAACGAATACCATTGCATTGGGCTGTGCCAATTTTGGTGTCCTTGGTTTTGCCCTTGAGCCTTTATCTGTCAGAATTTAACTTTCCTCTCTGGGTAGCATTTATTGTCTGGGCCGAGTACTTTGCTCTTGGCGGCAAACCGGACACCTGGAAACTTATTCTTCCATCTCTGCCCTGGGGAGTATTCTGTGGGGTGTTGTGGATCGCATTTGGAACAGCCCTATCTGGCTCTATAGGCTTGCTTTGGGGACTTATTATCTCTTGTTTTATATTTGTGACGTTGTTGGTATACGGATTACGTTGGTTCGAGGCTTGGAGTCACGGCAGTCTGGCTGTATTTAACGGTTTCACCTTGTTTTTGGCCGTATATTTTACCGGGACGATTCCGGCATTTGGCCCCATGGAAAACCCTTACTGGGTTATTGGCTGGGCGGGGGTTTGGTGCCTTCTTCACGCTTGGTTTGGTTGGTTCTTGGGTTGGTTTAATATTGCTATTACCTTTCCATACAAGAAAAAGGTGAGTGTAGAAAAAGCGCAGCAAACCGGCAGTTAGGTTATATTAGTTTTATTTATTCAGAATTTACTTTGGCCCCGGAGGTGGTAGTTATCTTATAAGTAAAGCAATAATCTAAGATAAACATTGAAAAAACCACATTATATGAGGAGGAAGAATTCATGAGTCAAGAAAAAGACAAAATAGTCATAGAGCCATATCTGATGTCAGTGCTGTCAAGCCGTTTATATTCCGTAGGCATAGAAATGACAAACACTATGATAAGATCAGCCAGATCACTGCTGATGAGTATATGTAGGGATTTGTCTACAGCCATATGTGATAGAAACGGTCAGGTTATATCGTTACCTCCTTGCATCCCCGTTCATGTTGCCAACATGAGTTTAACAACGCGGCCTTGCTTTGAGCATCCTGAGGGAATCCAGCAAGGAGACCTGTTTCTCAATAACTCCCCGTACAATGGAAATACCCACCATGCTGACTATACATATTTAGCCCCTGTATTTCATGAAGGAGAATTAATGTTTTTTACTGCTGCCAAAGGACACCAGGCAGACTGTGGCAACAGTATTCCCAGCACTTATCACGGGTCTGCCCAAGATATTTATGAAGAGGGAGCCCTTAACTTCCCGGGAGTTAAAGTCCAGAAAAACTATAAGGATGTCCCAGATATTATTAGCATAGCAAAAGCGAGGATCCGCGTTCCGGAGCAGTGGTATGGCGATTATTTGGCTGGCGTTGGGGCTGCCAGAACGGGAGAACGTAGGTTGGTAGATCTTTGCAAAGAATATGGAAACGATGTTATTAAGGCTTTCTGTGATGCTTTTCAGGAATATGGCGAGAAGCGCATAATCGAGGAAATTAAAAAAATGCCAAAAGGAGAATGGGATTATGAAGTTAAGCACGATCCCATTCCGGAAGTGCTTCCTGAAGGAGTGCGTATATATATTAAATGCAGCATAGACCCTGAAGAAGGATATATAACAATCGATTTAAGGGAAAACTCTGATTCTATGGTCTGTGGGTTGAACTTATGTGAGGCGACTACCCTGGCTAGCGCCCGGGCAGGTGTTTTGAACAGGCTCTCCCCGGACATCCCTCATAATGAAGGTGCAATGAAACGTATACGGGTGCTAATGAAAGAAGGTTGTGTCGTTGGTAAAGCCAAGCATCCTTACTCTTCATCAGTGGCAACGACCAACGTGGCTGACAGGCTTATTTCCGGTGTGCAAGCCCTTTTCAATAAAATTACAGAAGAGCGGGGTATTGCGGAAGGAGGCACCGTCATGTGCCCTGCTGTTTCCGTTATTTCCGGGAAGGATTGGAGACGTAATGACGAGCCATATGTTAACCAGCTTTTTATCGGTATGACCGGGGGCCCGGGCGTACGGGGTCATGACGGTTGGGTAACATACCAATTCCCCTGCACCGGCGGTGCTCTTTATTGGACATCTGTTGAGGTAATGGAGCAAAGGTACCCTGTCAAAGTTGTTGAAGAAGAAATTATCCCTGATTCTGTCGGCCATGGACAGTGGAACTCTGCGCCGGCCTGTAAGTTTGTCATGACCCCAAGAAAGCACCCTGTTACCTTTGCTTATTCTAATGATGGCACAATTAACTTGCCCAAAGGTGCAAATGGAGGGTCTAAAGGTTGGAAGGCTGCGTCATGGCAATTTGATGTTGAAAAGGGAGAAGAATCAAGGGTAGAGCTGCCGCCCTTTGCGGCACCAAGTATCCAATTTGGTGAGGCGATTGTCTCGGAAAGCTCTAGTGGAGGCGGCTATGGTGAACCCCTTGACCGTGATCCGGAAATGGTCAGGCATAGGGCCAGAGAAGGTTGGCTTACACTGGAAACAGCAAAAGAAATTTATGGAGTAATACTGGATACTACTCCCGAAAAATATGCTGTTGATTATAATGCCACAGAACAACTAAGAAAACAGTTGAAAGAAGAAAAGGAAAGGGGCGTTAAAACTAATGGCTAAACATGCGTGTGTAGACATAGGAGGAACTTTTACTGACGGAGCCATTTTAGATGAAAAGGGTAAAATTAATGTATTTAAATCACCGACCACGCACCATGACTACACGGAAGGAATTCTAAACGTTTTAAAAATTGCAGCGGAGTATTACAATGAGCCCCTAGAAGAATTTGTTAACTCCTGCAGCCCATCAAAAGGGGGATTAATTACCCATGGTTCCACCATTGCCACAAATGCAATTCTCGAAAAAAAAGTGGCAAAAGTAGCTTTGATCTGCACAAAGGGTTTCAGGGATGTGCTGCTGTTTAGGGAAGGGCCGGTAAAAGATCCCTTTGATTTTCAGCTGGATTATCCAGAGCCGTATATTCCCCGCTACTTGACAATGCCTGTAACTGAAAGAATCAACTCGGAAGGGGGTATTGAGACTCCCCTGGATGAGGGTGAGATCAAAGAAATCGTCAAGCAATTAAAGAAATGGGATATTAAGGCTATAGCAGTAACATTGCTTTGGTCTATCCTCAACCCGGCTCATGAGAAGAGAATCAAAGAAGTTATACTGGAAGAGTGGCCAGATATCGAAGTGGTATTGAGCCATGAAGTAAACCCCGCAATAAGAGAATACAGAAGGTTTGTTTCTACTGCAATGGACGCCTCCCTGAGGCCCATTATTTCCAATTATATTCAGCTTATTAATACCACGCTGCAAAGTATCAATTATGACGGCGAAGTTGGTATGCTGAACTCTAGTGGGGGTATCACTACCGCTGAAGATTTGACCCTGCGCCCCCTTCTTTCTATTGATTCCGGACCAGCTCTCGCCCCTGTTGCCGGAAAGTATTATGCCGATGAAGAATTGGCGGAAAACAACCTCATTACCATGGATATGGGCGGCACCAGCTTTGATGTAAGTGTAATGAGAGATGGCGTCATATCTTCATCCAGGGAGATGAGTATTGGGGATGAAATTCCTGGGGTACCCAGAATCGATATCCACAGTATCGGAGCCGGAGGAGGAAGTATTGCCTGGGTAGATTCCGGCAATATGGTCCGCGTTGGGCCCATAAGCGCCGGATCAACACCCGGCCCAGCCTGCTATGGGAAAGGAGGCGTACATCCTACGGTAACCGATGCGAATGTTGTGTTAGGTTACATTAACCCCGATAACTTCAATGACAGGAGAATGAAACTCGACTCAAAATTAGCTGCAGAAGCAATCAGGAAACATATCGCTGAACCCTTAAACTTGAGCTTGGAGGAAGCGGCTTTCACAATCTGGAGTACCATTAACGCCAACATGATTACTGCAATACAGGATATAACGATCTGGCAGGGTATCGATCCCAGAGATTTTGTTATGGTTTCAGGCGGTGGGGCGTGCGGGGTGCATGCCAGTCCACTGGCAGATGGTTTGGAAATGAAGAGGATACTGATACCCAAGACAGCGGGCACCCTCAGCGCCGCAGGCGGTATATTCTCAGACATCGTTTCTGAGTTTAGTATCAGCCAATATGTTGAAACAAGGTCCTTTGACCACGAAGCCGTAAATAATGTATTAAGGGAGCTCATGGATAAAGCCCTGGAGTTTTTTGCCAGAAACAACATCCCTCCCGAAAAGAGAGAGTTTCTCTTTTACGTGGAAGGAAGATACCCGTATCAGGTTTGGGAGATCCAAGTGCCCCTGGAAGGGATAGTTAATCAAGATAACCGGATTGATGCGGCCGGAGTAGCAAAAATTGCCGAGAGATTCCACGAAGAGCACGATAAAAAGTTCGCCGTAAAGGAACCAAATGCTTATGTGGAATGCCTTTTCTGGGGACTAAAAGCCATAGGGAAAAGACAGGTAGTTGGAAGCTTAGAAAAAGTCACACAAAACACAGGCAATGAAACCGAGGAAGGAAGCAGGAAAGCTTTCTTTAAAAAACTGGGTGGTATGGTAGATACCCCGGTTTTCTCAGGGTTGCAGTCCAACTCCAATAAAACAATAGTTGGCCCCGCAATAATTGAAGAGCCGACGACGACAATTATTGTTTATCCCGATGATGAAGTAAAAGTAACAAAATACAATAACTATTATATAACCAAAAACAATAAATAGGTTCAGGGTGAGTCGGTTCATGTAGGCGAAGGGATGGGTTCAAAACCCATCACACCATTATAAGTATGAAAACCACGGAGGATTAAAAATTCCCGTGGTTTTCAATACCCTGCAGAGAAGGAGGGGTGTATGGATATGCTCGCCAATATTATAATTACATACTATACTTTAACTCAGACAAAAAGTTGCAAAGGGAGGTTTTTGAGTTGTTGTCGGAATGCCAGTTTGACTCAGTGAATAATTTAACTGTTGAAATTCTTGTTGCTGCTTCAAAGTGTCCTGTTATGCCTGCCGGAGGAAGAATTCTGCTAGAAGGCCCCTCGGTTAATTACGATAAATCAGGGCCGATTTGCCTGACAGCCATCAACGCAATCTATCCTTGGATTATGCTGGCGCGGTTTGATGTTAAAACTTCTGCCCTGGATTATGATGGAGAAAACGCTTGTTATCATGGAGTCTGCCCCTGTGGCGATGTTAAATTCGATATCCGCAATTTAAACGAATAGCAGTAATACCACTTGCTGTTTTAAGGTTTAACTTGACTGACTTTCCGGTAGCCGCAACGTAGAAGAACTACTGAGGCAAACTAAAGCTTATCCAACACGTAAGGAGCGCGGATGAGGTTGCACCCAACAGGATGCCAACTGGGACTGCCCCCTGCTCATTTCTCCGATAAAGTATTTTTAACCGTAATACTTGATGTATAAGTTGTAAGCCCTGGTCTAAATTCCCTTTATCTTTGGAACGAGGAAAAAGTTGCCCGCTAAACATTGACACAGTGTCCCATAACCTCTGGTTTTCTCCCCTAAAGGAATGTGATAAGATAAGGGGGGAA
>SKTJ01000142.1 GCA_007122565.1 Syntrophomonadaceae bacterium
AGGTGGGGCATGCCTCGACCCAATATGAAGACAACAGCTATGAAGGATTGATCACCTGTTTAATTAGCCGTTCTTGCTTCTGTTTGATTCCGGAGCGCTTCGGGACAACTTCCTATTCTCTGCCTGTCAGCCAACTCCAGCCATTTACTGGAAATCCCATCAAGATGGGCAGCCACTTCTCCTTCCAGCACCTGCTCCGCCCCCAAATGCGTAGGGTGGGCACCGCACTCTTTGACCATGGCGCGCAGCATTTTTGGCGCATCGATAATGGGACAGGGAGCGAGGTGATTCTCGTTAAAGGGTCGATTTTGCTGATAAGCTTTAAAGAAGGGATTCTGCAGTACTTCCCGTAGGCTTTTATCCCTGATATTATCCACGGCAAAGTGGACAAAAGCGCACGGTTCCACGTCGCCGGCAGCATTGATGTGGAAATACTGTTTACCTCCGGCGATACAACCCTTTGTGTAACCTCCGTCATTCCAGAAGTCAGCGATAAAAATGGGTCTGCTCCGCCGCAGTTCATTTACCCTGTCAATTAACGATAGGCGCTGCTCGGGGGTAAGCATCATATTCATATCCGGATCGCGGCCGATGGGGATATAGTGAAAGGACCACATGTAAGTGGCACCTTTTTCCACCAGAAAGTCGATAAAGTCATAGCTGAATATTTCTTTAATATTGTTACGCATAGCAGTAACCGACGTTCCAAATAAGACGCCCCGCTCCCGTAGCCGGTCCATAGCCCCCGTTATCTTATCAAAAGTACCTGCACCGCGGCGCCCGTCTGTTTGTTCGCGCCAGCCTTCCAGGCTGAAAGCAGGAGAAAGATTGGCCAGATGGGCCAGACGATCCGCTGCCTTTTCATCGATTAGTGTTCCGTTGGTGTATGCCATAAAAGCTGAATCAGGATGTTCGGCAATGACTTCAAAGAGGTGGGGGTAACAAAACGGTTCTCCGCCGGAGAGAACGAACCAGTGAATCCCCAGTTCCTTTGCTTCATTTATGATCCGGTTAAACAGTTCCGGTTGTAGATAATTACCTTTACTGTATTCACCGGCCCAGCATCCCTCACAGCGCAGGTTGCATGCTGATGTGGGATCAATAAGGATCGCCATGGGGACCGATACCCCCAATTCAGCGGCTATTTTTTCCCGGATTGGCCGACCCACGAGGGTTGCATTTAACACCCAGGAATTAAAGAGATTGTAAAGCATTTTGGGGTTGCCGGCGACACGCTTTGTTTGTTCCATAATATGGGGACTGTTTTGGAAGTGAGCTTTAAGCTTGCTTAAGGCAATCTTGTGATCAGGAACAACTGCAGCTTTTTCTGCAAGGTTTATTAATGTCATGAGGTTGTTTTCAGGATCCTTGGTTATGTACTTAATCGCTTTTTCCAAAGCATAACCTGCCGCATTTTTTTTAACATTATCAAAATCCATCAGAAAATTCCTCCTTTTTAAAAATGAGCTAACTAAAGAAAACACTATCACCTCATAAAGGCCATCTCCTTTAGTAGGAATCCCCTTCAGGAATCAAAAAATGCTCCCAGTCGCGTCTGTTTTTACCATCTCTAATATTCTTTTTGGCCTGTCCTATTATCGTTAGAAATTGATAAAATTCGACTTTATCAGTTCTCTTATTCTGGTGTCTGAATTCTGACTCCTGACTCCCTGACAGTTACCTAATACCTAATATATATTCCGGAAGTCTTTAAAAAATGCGTTCGGCATGGGTATAGATATTAAAGCGCCCCCCCCTTAAAAAACCCACCAAAGTAATCCCCACCTTTTCGGCCACTTCAACAGCCAGTGAGGTGGGAGCGGAGCGGGAAACGATGAGGGGCAGTCCCATCTTAGTCCCTTTGAGCACAATCTCAGCTGAAAGGCGCCCACTGGTAAGCAGAATTCTGTCCGTTAAGGAAATACCTTTAAGCAGACACTCTCCCACAATCTTGTCCATGGCATTGTGACGGCCAATATCCTCACTGTATACGAGAATCTGTTCCTCATCGGCCAGAGCTGCACTGTGTACGCCTCCTGTAGCCTTAAAAAGCAGGGATCTATCCTGCAGACCCCGCATCAATGCAAACAGACTCTCCCCTTTTACCTTTAGCTGGGAGGTAACCGTTTTACTCTGCAGGGAATCGATGGCATGGAAAAATACCGTACCTTTGCCGCATCCGGAAGTGATTGTTCTTTTCCCGTATAATTTTTCGGCCAGGTTGGTTTGTCCTTTCGTTTTCACAAACACGATACTCCGCTCCGTATCAACTGTGGCCGACTCCAGTTCTTCCAAGCTGCCGAGCAGCCCTTCCGAGCGCAAAAAACCCAGGGCTAGAAACTTGAGATCCTGGGGGGAACAGAGCAGGGTGACCAGCTCCTGTTCATTTAAAAATATGGTTAGGGGAAATTCCACTACTACCTGATCCTTTTCCCCTTTCCGCTGACCGTCTTTTACCCGCATAATTTCAAGTTCCCGGAAACCATTGTCCTCCATTAGCGTCGCCACCTTTCTTTTCTATCCTATGGTAGAAACAGGGGCGAACATTTTGTGTCCGCCCCTACGAGTTAGCTACATTCTAACTTGTGCTGCAGTGTTAATTTAAATGCATTCTCTTTTATACTTTATTTTTTTCACCTGATTCCCCGATGTTTCAGCATTGCTGAAAAGAGTTCACTTTAGGAAGCACTTTTCTCCATTTTGACGGCACAGACCTTGAGCTCGGGGATTTTGGCCACCGGGTCCAGTTTATCATTGGTAAGGAGGTTCACCGCTGCATCCTTATAGTGGAAGGTCATAAATACTACACCGGGCGGCACCATATCGGTTAACTGTACCCGTGTTTTAAGCTCACCGCGGCGCGAACTCAGCTTTACCAGATCACCGTCACAGATACCCATACGGGCTGCATCTTCAAGATTGATCTGTGCCAATTCCTCCGGGCTATGTGCCTCGATTGCCTTGCTGCGATGGGTCATGGAACCGGAGTGATAGTGATAGAGGTTGCGTCCCGTGGTGAGGACCAGCGGGTAATCCCCGTCTGTAAGTTCTGCTGGCGGCGTGTATTCAACCGGGCTGAAAAGACCTTTGCCCCGCGTGAAGGTTGCCCCGTGCAGGATAGGCGTGCCCGGGTGTTCCGGCGTGGGGCAGGGCCACTGCAGGCCACCCTCAACATACAATCTCTCATAACTGATACCGCCGTAGCTGGGAGTAAGGGATGTGATCTCGTCAAAGATGTCCCAAGGTTCTGCATACTGCCAATTAAAGCCTAATTTTTGAGCCAGGTCCTGCAGAATCTCCCAGTCCGCTTTGGCCTCACCGGGCGGTGTAACGGCTTGGTTAAGCAACTGCACACGACGCTCCGTATTGGAAAATGTACCACTTTTCTCCGCAAAGGCTGCTGCCGGCAGGACCACATGGGCCTTGGCCGCCGTTTCGGTGAGGAAAATATCCTGTACTACCAGGAACTCCACCTTAGCCAGAGCCTCTGCCACATGATGCAGGTTGGCATCAGTGAGCATGGGGTTCTCGCCCATAATATAGAGGGCTTTTACCTTTCCTTCCATGGCCCCATCCATAATCTCCGTTACAGTTAATCCCGGTGTGGCACTTAGTTCTGCTCCCCAAGCCTGCCCAAACTTAGCCCTGTTTTCCTCATTCGCAACCGCTTGATAGGCGGTATAGACAGGGGGAAGTGCTCCCATGTCGCATGCTCCCTGCACGTTGTTCTGACCGCGCAGCGGATTGACACCGCCCGAAGGCTTGCCCATATTCCCCGTGAGCATGGCCAGGTTGGCAATAGTGAGCACCGTGGCAGTGCCGGAAGTGTGCTGTGTTACCCCCATGGTGTAGAAAATCGCTGCAGTCTCGGCGCCCCCGTAGAGACGGGCCGCTTTGCGGATATCATCTGCCGCTACGCCTGTAATCTCCGCCACATATTCGGGCGTGTACTTGGCCACGGCTGCCGCCATGGCTTCATAGCCTTCTGTGCGGGCGGCAATAAAATCACGATCCATCAGATCTTCGGTAATAATCACATTGATAAGGCCGTTTATGAGGGCCTCATTTGTTCCCGGACGCAATTGCAGAAATACATCGGCATCCTCAGCCAACTCGATGCGGCGCGGATCGGCAACGATCAGCGCGGCTCCTTTCCGCTTCGCCATTCTCATACGATAGCCAAGCACCGGATGAGCATCTGTGGTGTTTGAGCCAATTACAAGCATGGCCTTGGCATTTTCAATTTCGCCGATGCTGTTAGTCATCGCTCCACTGCCAAAAGCTGTAGCCAGACCGGCTACGGTGGGGGCGTGTCAGAGACGGGCACAGTGATCAATGCTGTTGGTGCCGAGCATGCGCAACAGTTTTTGGAAGAGATAATTCTCCTCGTTGGTAACGCGAGCCGATGCAAGTCCGGCAATTTCTGTGCCCTTCACCTCCTTCAGTTTGGAGGCGACAAGATCCAGCGCTTCTGTCCATGATGCTTCCACCAGTACTCCGTCTTTACGGATTAAAGGCGTGGTGAGGCGCTCCGGACTGCTCAGAAAATCCACACCGAAATGGCCTTTCACACAGGTTTGACCCCGGTTTACCGGGTTGTCAACATCCCCCTGAACACCCATAACTACGTTATCTTTCACGAAAAGTTCCAGGCCACAGCCCGTGCCGCAGTACGGGCAGATCGTCTTTACCTTATCCAAATCCCAACTGCGGCCTTTACCCATGCCCTGCCGCGGGGTCAGGGCCCCTACGGGACAGACATCGGTACACATACCGCAGAAAACACAGGAAGATTTCTCCAACGGATCATCAAAAGCCGGTGTTACTTTGGAATCAAAACCCCGCTTGATAAACTCGATGGCACCGGCACCGTTGATCTCATGGCAGGTGCGCACACAGAGGCCGCAGAGGATGCATTTATTCATATCCCTTACAAAAAAGGGATTGGTATCATCCAGGTTGAATTCCTTTTGCTCTCCACTGAACTCGCTCTTTTCGATCCCGTAAAGGTAGCAGTAATCCTGCAGGCGGCAATTTCCCGCTTTCTCACAGGTGAGGCAATCCAGGGGATGGTTAGCCAGCAGCAGGCTTAAGTTGGCGCGGCGTGCTGTCAGAACCCGTTCCGTATCCGTCTGCACAACCATTCCTTCGCCCGCAGGCGTGCAGCAGGAAGCCACCAGGGCGCGGGCCCCTTCCACCTCCACCACACACATACGGCAGGCCCCCACCAGTGAAAGCTGGGGATCATAGCAAAAAGTGGGTACAAAAACGCCCATTTTTTCTGCAGCCTGCAGGATGGTAGTCCCGGCTTCCACTTCTATATTACGACCGTTGATCGTCAGTTTTACCATTGCTCTCCCTCCTTTGCAGGTTTATTTTCTTATAACAGCAGCGAACTTGCACTTGTCAAAACAAGCGCCGCAGCTCACACACTTGGCCTCGTCAATCACATGAGGTTCTTTTTTCTCACCAGTGATTGCTTCCGTTGGGCAAACCTTGATGCAGGCACGGCACCCTTTACAGGCTTCCGCATCAATATGGTAACTTAGCAGATCCTTGCAAAGACCTGCGGGGCAGCGCCGATCAGAGATGTGAGCTTCGTATTCGTGCCGGAAGTAGTGCAGCGTCGTCAGCACGGGGTTGGGAGCCGTTTGTCCCAGACCGCACAGGGAACTGTCCTTAATCGATTTGGCCAGGTTTTCCAGGAGAGCAATATCTCCCTCCTCGCCCTTACCCTGGGTAATACGCTCCAGGATCTCCAGCATGCGCTTCGTCCCTTCGCGACAGGGGGTACACTTACCGCATGATTCACTTTGTGTAAAGGTGAGAAAATAACGGGCCAGGTCAACCATACAGGTTTCCTCGTCCATTACCACCATACCGCCTGAACCCATCATGGCCCCTGCGGCAGTGAGAGAATCAAAGTCAACGGGCAGGTCAAGCTTATCTTCCGGAATACAACCGCCGGAAGGCCCACCGATCTGCACTGCTTTGTATTTTTTACCGCCGCGGATGCCCCCACCGATATCAAATACGATCTCCCGTAAGCTCATACCCATGGGAACCTCGCAGAGTCCCGTGTTGTTCACCTTGCCTGTGAGGGCGAAAATTTTCGTCCCTTTGCTTTTCTCTGTTCCCACCGCTGTAAACCAATCCACGCCATGACGCATAATCAGGGGCATATTGGCCAGCGTCTCCACGTTATTAATACAGGTGGGCTTGCCCCACAGTCCTTTCACCGCAGGGAATGGCGGACGGGGTCGGGGCATGCCCCGTTCCCCTTCAATAGAAGCTAAAAGGGCCGTCTCCTCGCCACAGACAAAAGCACCGG
>SKTJ01000085.1 GCA_007122565.1 Syntrophomonadaceae bacterium
GACTGTGTCTCTATGTAGTCATCTCCCTCTGGCTCTCTCTAAGAAGAACTGTAGTGGATGAGAAAGAAAAAGAATAAGGAGGATACTATGTTAACCTTCTACTGCTTCCCTTCATGAAGGACCTGTCAAAAAGCGAAAGCGTGGCTTTCGGAAAAGAGTGTGGCGTTCAGTTATCGACATATACTTAAAGATCCACTTGGGGAAGAGGAACTTTTTACCCTGGCCACAAAGGGTGGTATCCCTGTGAGAGAGTTGATTAATAAAAAAAGCAAGGCCCTGAAAAAGCTTGATGTTGACGTGTCGGAGCTCTCTGAGGAGGCAGCAGCCAAACTGTTGAGTCAGGAACCCCGCATCATGCACCGCCCCCTCTTCACCGATGGGGATAAACTGGTGGTGGGCTTCAAAGCAGAGCAAGTAGAGGAACTGCTGGGGTAGATACAAGAAGCAAGAATCAGGATGCACGAGGGGCAAGAAAGGCGTACGTTTCCTTATGTCGGTTAATACCAAATGATGGTGCAGACTCGGTTTTGTAAGGGCGGCTGCCCACAGCCGCCCGGAATTTAGAACAATGTGTGGGTATCAGGATTTTTGTATTTTCAGGGGAGGATAAATTATAGCTATGTTCCATTGGTTGCTGAAGACAGAACCGGATGAGTATGCCTGGGATGATCTGGTAAAAGAATCTGAGACAGTCTGGGACGGAGTCAGGGCCCCGGCGGCCCAGCGTAATATCTCCCGCATGAAAGCAGGAGACCTGGTTTTCATTTATCACACGGGCCGGGAGCGGGCGATCCGGGGGATCGGAGAAATAACCTCATCCCCCTATACAGCACCGGGGAAGTCCGGGAATGAGCAGGTATTCAAGGTGACTGCCCGCCAAGCGCTGTCCCGTCCCGTGACCCTGAAAGAAATCAAGGAAAGCGGCCTTTTCCCCGACTGGGAATTGGTACGCCTGCCCCGTCTTTCTGTTATGCCCGTGAGCGATGCCCAATGGGAAACGGTTATGCACTGGAGCATTCAAGAAGCAAAAAGCAGAAAACAAGTTGCAAGAAAGAAATAACCACAAATGTAGGGGCAGGCAAGCCGCAGCATTATTTTCATACAGTTCATTCTTCAGGAATGGACTGTTGTTGTGTATGTGTGGATGCTTCGTGTAGCTCGGGATGGGAGGGGGCTGCGCAAAGCTTCCGGGCTTTTTCATCGTCCAGGTATAAGGCACGGTAATGATTTTCCCCCAGCTCTTCAACTTTTTCCAGGAATACAAGCTTAATCTTTTGCTCCTGCGTCGTCATTACCGGGAATCCGAAGAATTCATTGCAGTACTTGAGGGGGCCCTTTTCCGAAGTGCGTTTGATAATAAAGGCACGATGTGCTTTAAGCCGCTCCTGATTGTAACGGTTTAATGATAGGGGGCAATGATACATCTTCTCCCGCAGTGGTGGAGCAAAGCTTCCATCCAGTTCGTACGCCACACTGTTGCGTCCACACGCCATGGCGGCGAGGCTAGTTGTGCCGGTACCCAAAAAAGGATCAAGGACAGTATCTCCTATTTGGGAATACATATTAATCAGGCGAAAGGGAAGTGAAAATGGAAAAGCACCACTACGCTTGCGCAACCCCCTCCCATCTTTCTCCTGCCTGGCTCCCTTGAAATCCCAGAGGTCTGAATACCATGTGTTCCGCTCCTCCCAGAAGATGGCACTCTGCAGGCGTTTCAATTTCTCTTCCATTGTGCGAAATACCCGCTTATTACCCTTACGAAAAATAAGGATATACTCGTGTTCCAGGGTAACATACGCCCCGGCAGGGAGCATTCCTGAACCCATAAACTTATTTGGCGCATTGGTTTGTTTACGCCACAGGATCACAGGTAGCAGGTCAAAACCCAGTGCGAACATTTTTTCCTGAATGCGCCCGTGATTGGAAAAGAGTTGAAAGCGGTTCCCCAGTGTGCGCACCGCATCACCAATGTTTATACAGACGAACCCACCTTCTTTGAGCACCCTGTACATTTCTTCCCATACCCTGTCCAGTTCCCCGTGCATCAATGCAAAAGCGGTCCGCCCTTCCTGTCGCTTCATGGCACGGCAGATCTCTTCGTTCATGCCCCCAAACAATTCATCCCACATGGCAATCATGGGATAGGGCGGTGAAGTTACTACAAGATCAATACTTCCGTCATCAAGCTCATGGGCTCCACCTGCATCCTTAATATATAACCGGTGTTCCGTGTACAACTTACAAACCTCCCCTACCAGGCACTTACATATTTACTTACATGAGAAAAAGCATATTGTCAATAGTGGAATGGGAAATGTTTCACCCAAGGATCAAGCTGAAGAAGGCCGCCCCCCGCAAAGTAGGGGGCGGCCCTTCTTCTTTTTACCTAATTTGGCCAAGCTTATTTTAGGGAATAAAAGGATTTTTACTATTTATTCCTCTTATTCCTCAATGTTTTCTTCACCTTTCATGCCTTCTGAAATTGCTTCATTTACTTCTTCCATCATTTTATTAAAAGTTTCCTGAGCTTTCATGAGGGATCTGACTGTTATATTCGTATTCAAATTTTCCTTTTTCTGGTTAAAAGCATTCACCTGTTCCTCAGAGGGCTGGACACCGCTTTGTTGCGAAAACTGAAGTGCCTGCTGTGCCTCCTGGACCTCTTGTACGAGTTGCTGTGCAGCCTCATCCTCTTTAAACTGCCCATTCGTCCTTTCAAGTTCCTGAAAAGCTTCAGTACTTCTCAGCTCCCGCCCCAAATCCTTTGCTTTTTCTAACAATACCAAATTGTTTCCTCCTGTCCGGGTAATCCCGTTTATTTACACTAAGCCTTCTCGAAAAACCACCCATCTCCTTCCTTAAAAAAAGAAAAACATCAAAAACATCTAACTGCTCAGTTAAAATCAATGGATTTTATAAATATCATACCCTTATGGGACGAACCTTTATACGGATATATCTTTTTTGATCACGAGAGTGGAGTTGACGAGCGCAAATTAAAATTAGGAAATAAAGCAACTAACAGCAGGGTTATTCAAATTTTTATTTAATTAAACTAAGTAAAAGGAATTGCTCCTGTTTCGAAATATGTGACGAGGAGGGACGTTTGTGGATTACGATACACTGCAATGGGAAGTAACAGATAAGGTGGGCATCCTTACATTGAACCGGCCCGCAAAACTAAACAGCTTTAATCTACGCATGTTTGAAGAAATAAAAGAGGTGCTGCGGCAGGCCGAAAACGATGGAACCACCCGGGCAATAGTAATTAAGGGAAGTGGAACATCCTTTTCCGCAGGCGGGGACATGGAGTTTTTGAAATACCTCCAGGAAATAGAACCAGCCAATTCCTTGGAAAATGCTCTGACAGATATACTGGATTTGGGAGATCAGCTTTACAATCTTCAGATCCCCACCGTAGTGGCTGTGCACGGTTATTGCCTGGGGGTTGGACTTTCCTTTGCTTTGCTGGGGGATATACGCCTTGCTTCGGAAAATGCCGTATTTGGTATTGAGTTTATTGCCATGGGAATCGTGCCCGATATGGGATTAATGTATACCTTACCCAGACTTATTGGACCGGCCAAAGCAAAAGAGCTCGTCCTGACCAGCCGCAGAATAAAAGCACCCGAGGCAGAGCGGATTGGTATGATTAATACCATTGTTCCTGATGCTGAGTTAGAGGAAAAAGCTTTAAAAACAGCCGTACAAATGGGAGAGCTACCCTCCCTGGCAATAAAGAAGGCCAAGAAAGGGTTGAATCAATCAATTACAGGACAATTAAAAGACATGTTAAATTATGAATCCAAGGCACAGGCAGCATGCCTGAAATCAGAGGATCACAGAGAAGCAGTCGCCGCTTTTCTGGCAAAGAGAAAGCCTGAATTTAAGGGGAAGTAAGTACAAGAAGCAGGAAACAGGAGGAAAGAAAGTTCAAGGACAAGAAGCAGGAACAAGAGGCAGGAAAGGCTAAATACAGAGTTAAGATCTTTGTAGGGACACCTGATTGACTTTCACCTATCCAGCTATCCAACTACCAAACTATCTACCTTTGTATTCAAGACAGGAGGAAAATAATGAACGAGCTAAAAAGAGTTGTTGCCATATGCGGTTCTTCCAGGGCAGGGATACCCGAAGAAAAATCACTGACCGAAAGGATGCTGGAAAATTTCCTGGCAGGAATGAACCCGGAGCATTGCAGGATTTTTTATCCTCACCTCATGAACATCTCTTACTGCCGTGGCTGCTACACCTGTTGGTTTAAAACCCCGGGTGTTTGCGCTATTGAGGATGACATGACAGAAATTAGGGCTGAAACAGACAAAGCCGACCTGATTATACTGGCCAGCCCTGTTTATGTGGACGGTTTTAGCGCCCAGACCAAAGTTTTTCTTGACAGAATCATCTCCATGCTGGATCCTCTTATCACCCTGGATGAGAAGGGACACTGCCGCCACAGCCTACTCCATTCCCAAAGTCAGAAGGCTGTGCTTATCTCATGTTGCGGTTTCTCCGAATTAGACAACTTTGACCAGATACGCAATCACTTTAAGGCTATCTGCTCCAATCTATATTGGCAGGATGGGGGAGAAATACTCCTGCCTGCAAGTGGTCTTGCTTTTGTTCCCAGGAAATACGATGAGAAATTTAGTGCTATGCAAAAAGCAGGAACCGAATTGTGGAATGACGGAAAAATATCTACAAAAACCGCCAAATTCATTTCCAGGGAAATGCTAAATGCACAGGAGTATCAGAGCTTCTTAAACCCTTACTTTACCAAATTAAGGGGGAAGCAGTGAATTGATTTTACCCGTATTGTAACCACTCCCTGAACCCCGTTACTACGTTATAGGTTAGGAAGACGATGCAGCAATCAGGACTAGCAGTAAAAAGGATGAAGGTATTCCAATTGCAATGTGCCTTATAAATATTCCAATAAACGCCCAGATCACTACAATTCCGTAAAACACATCGCCTCTTCGCTTCAGCATGAGCAGCGTAATAACGGTTGCAATAATGATCACCAGTGCCGTCCAGAAAACCTCGCTTAATCCAAAGCGGTTCCATTCCACTGCAACAAGTAAAGAGGTTACATTTGCAATGGTGGCCACAGTTATCCAACCCAGGTATATGCTAAACGGAAGATGTACCAAATATTTTTCTGCACCGGAAACTGCTGTTTGTCCTACGCCAAGTCTCAGATATATTTTCATCAGGGCTGCCAGCAAAATGATCATAATCAGCAGCGACAAAAATATTTGTTCATAATGCCAGGCATAAATCCATGCAATATTAGCCAGTGAAGCCACAACAAACCACCAGCCGATCCGGCCCTCGATTGGATCTTTTTTCAATTTGAAAAGATCCTTTGCCTGATAGACGACAAACAGCGCCAGCAGAATGTAGATTACACCCCAGATCGAAAATGTTATCCCGGCAGGCACAAAAAGGTTTGGATAGAGTGCCGACAATTCCCCCGTCGTCTTCCCGCCAATCGGAATCGTGTTGGCCAGAATGTTAATCACAACAGTTACCACAAAAGCAATAACGTTTAAAATCTGACGTAACGTTTTTTCATCTGCCTCACGCATTAATATCACTCCTCGCATTAAAATATAACCTTACCGGTAAGTAAATACCGATCCCTGCTTTTGGATCAGTTTCTGATATATTTTCAAGATTATCACCTCTTTAATTTAGTTTAAAAGAAAGGCATCCATTGGGATGCCTTCTGGTGTTTGTGTCCTGTTTAACTAAACAGGTCAAATATAACTAATTGTCTTAGGTCTTGCACTCGCTGGCAGCATCATTAGATTCTACTGGTTCAGATGTACGCTTTATAACCTAACTGATTTTTGTGCCGGGATTGCCTGCTGAAAGATCATATATTTCTGTTATTTTTACTTTCACTGCCGCTGCTGGTTTCGGCAACTTCATCTCCGCAAAACGCCTGGCAAATTGATCGTAAAGTTCCCCTGATGTTTCCAGTTCCACCGTGCCCGAAAAACGGTAACCGGTAAATTTTTCGTAGTCCACTACCGCAATGGCAACCTGGGGGTTTTCAAGCACATTTTTATAACTTTGTTTACCCGTCAACTCGCCAAAAGCCAACGTAGAATCATCAAGTACGACTACTGAACCCTTGGGCCCAATATTAGGACGTCCATCTTTGCCGGCTGTAGCGAGCAGGCACCTGCCGCTACCGACCAACTTCTGCATTGCCTCCGTTAAAACAGCCAACTCTTCTTCGCCTCCTTTATAATAGTATAACAAAGCACTTCCTTTTTTTATTCTGTCAATTCATACAATTCTTCAGA
>SKTJ01000181.1 GCA_007122565.1 Syntrophomonadaceae bacterium
ATAACCATGAATCCACCAGGCTTAAGGGATGCGGAGAAACGTTGCAGCAAAAAATGCTGCGTCTCCGGTTTAAAGTAAATGAAAACATTGCGGCAGAGAATCATATGACATCCGGAAACAGGATCGTCCGTAAGCAGATTATGGCGACGAAACTTCACTGCTTGACAAATTTCAGGCTTTACATAGAACAAGTCACTCTCCTGTAGAAAATATTTGTTCACTACATCGGGGAGCGTCTTGCCTAACTGTTTCTGGTTATAACAACCTTTTTGGGCAATCAACAAAGCCTTGTCATCCACATCTGTAGCGTGTATTTCCAGGCGCGACAGGACCCGTAAACGATCCATAATAATAGCTATTGTGTACGGTTCGGCCCCAATCGAGCACCCCGCACTCCAAATCACCAGCCTGCCCGGGAAATATTTAATTAATTCTGGAAAAATCTCTGCCACAAGATGGTTATAGACTTTCTCATCGCGGAAGAACTCAGAAGTATTAATGGTAAGATAATTCATAAAACGTTCCAGTGCCGAAGGTGCGGCAGCCAGATACGCATAGAATTCTTTAAAACCACGTTTCTCTTCTCTTTGGATTAACTGACGGATACGCCTTTCCATCTGCTTGTCCTTATAGAGGTTTAAATCCAGCCCTGTGTGATGAAAAAAAGCGTTTTTAAAATCGCTGTAATCCCATTCACTTTTCAATACCAACACTTCATCTCTCCTTAACTGTGCAGTAACCGGGTAATGCTCATGCCGATTTGTTCCAGAGGAACCACCATATCAACCTTTTCGTTTTTAATCACAGTTTGGGGCATACTATCGATCACAGCCGAGGCTGGATCCTGAACGATGATACGGCCCCCTTTCTCCTTAATCCGGGACATACCAGCCGCTCCGTCGCGCCCCATCCCGGTGAGAATCACTCCTATTACAACTTTACCAAACTGCTCTGCCAGAGCATCCATCATCACATCCACAGAAGGACGCACATACTGTACCGGCGGAGCACTGCTAAGCATCGTATTCCCCGTTTTATTCACCACCAGATGGTACCCCCCCGGTGCCACATACGCCTCCCCCTCCCTGATCCTCTCGCCCCCCTTCGCCTCCTTAACCTGTAATCCGGAGATGCGATCCAGACGCTGGGAGAGAGATTCGGTAAAACCGACAGGCATATGCTGAGTAATAAAAAAAGCAGCCGGTAACCACTCCGGCAAATGCCGGAAGACCACATCGAGGGCACGGGGACCTCCAGTGGACGCACCAATAGCCACAATATTTCGCGGGGAAGAGCTAATCTCCCCCATATCCTGTACCATCACCGGTTGAGGCAAAGGGGCAGGAGCATGTAGTTTGCGCTCGCTTGTTCCGTAATAATCAAGGCGGGCACGGGCCGCTGTCTTGATTTTTTGCGGCAGCTCAATCTTAATACCGGCGGCACTCTCCCCTTTTAAGATGGCCGGTTTGGTAACAAAATCCACTGCGCCACCGCTTAGCGCTTCAATTGTGATTTCGCTGCCTTCCCGTGTAAGGCTGCTTACCATCACCACAGGAATTGGATGTTCCTGCATCAGCTGTCTTAATGTCTCCAGCCCATTAAGATAGGGCATATCCACATCCATAGTAATAACATCGGGTTGCAGCACTTTGCGCTTCTTCAGAGCATCATACCCGTCCCGGGCCGTTCCCACCAGTTCCAGTTCTTTGTCACCGCGGATAATATCTCCGATAAACTTACGCATGAACGCCGAATCGTCTACAACCATTACCCTGAGCGTTTGCCGCACTTTAAACATCATACTCCTTGTATAAACGTTATCGTAAAAGATTGATAGATATTATTTGAAAAATAATCGATGTCAATTGCAAATATGTGTATTATTATTCTTTCACCGGCAGCTCATCGGTGTCTCCTGCCTTTTTGACTCTGGCTTCTGACTTTCAGCTTATTAAGTATCTTTATAAGACTATTACCCCTTTACCCACTGTGCTAATGGTAACCCGGCCGCTGTCAACATAAAGACGCATCGTACGGCCATGGCTTCCTCCCAAGTCCTCCCCTACGATAGGGATATTAAGCTGCTCCAAGGCACGGCGCACCGCATCTATATTTTTTTCCCCCACACTTATACCCGATTTATTAGAAGAAAAAAGTTGGCTGCCGCCGGCGATCTTGGCCTGTAGACGGGTTCGTTTGCCCCCTATTTTTTCCATTTCCCCGATCAATATAGGAATGGCCGTATCGGCAAACTTGGCTTTGTTTAACATTCCACTCCTGTTTTGAAACTGCAGGCTCTCTGAAAGAAGGATATGAGCCAACCCTCCTACCCTGCTACTTTCGTCGTAAAGACCTATCCCCACGCAAGAGCCCAGTCCCACAGTAATAATTACACCGCTTTCCCGCAGAACAGCAAGGTCGGCAATTTTAACTTTAATAGTATCCATATTCAATGTGGACATAAAAGATCACCATAGACCCAACATGCCTAGTAATTTTTCCATAGATCCTATATCAGGTACGATAAGAATACTGCCCTCAATCTCCATTTGTCTGGTACTCAGGGACGTCTTTAACAGGACGATATTATCTTCAATGGCACTGGACTCGGCAAGCACCGTGGAAATAATCGCCCCGGCCATATCCACTGCTACCTCCGGTGGTGATGGCATTAAATTTAGTTCAGTCATGATGGAAATGGCATTAAGATAGGAGGCGGTGAGGATATTACCCACTTCCATGAGTACCGATATACCCATATCATCAAATTCCCCTGTGGAGCCGGGGACCAGGGAGGCGATCAGGTTAGCAGCACTATCAACAGAAAGGACAAAAAGGACCGTAAGATCCACATCTCCATGTGCTTTAATATAGACTCCCACCATGGCCAACTCCTCTGCCGCCAGCGTATCCGGAACGTCCTGAAGGGGTATGAGGATAGCCTCAGGTACATCCATATCTATCTTTTCTCCGGAGAGCAATGTGGAAAGAGAAGTTACGGCATTACCGACGCCGATATTGGCTAACTCTTTTAAAACATCCAGCCTGGTGCTGTCTATACTCGAATCATCCAAGGATATCACCCCATTATCTTTGTTCCGTTTAAGAACCTGTTACCTTATTCAGGGCCTCCACAATACGGTCAGGCTGGAAAGGTTTAACAATAAAATCCTTTGCGCCGGAGTTGAGTGCTTCGATTACCAGGGACTTTTGCCCCATGGCACTCACAACAACAATTTTTGCGTCCGGGTTTTTTTCCACGATTAATTTAATCGCGGTAATACCATCCATGTTGGGCATGGTGATATCCATGGTCACCAGATCCGGTTTAAACTGCTCGTACCTCTCCACAGCCTGCTGCCCATCTTCCGCTTCACCTGCTATTTCATACCCGTTCTTTTCCAGAACATTACGCAGGGTCATGCGCATGAATGCGGTATCATCAGTGATGAGTACTTTTTTTCCCAATACTAACCCTCCCATCTTCAAGCAAAGTGGCCACATCCAGAATCAGCGTTACCCGACCGTCACCCAACACTGTAGCCCCGGCAATTCCCCTGATATTATTAATGAAGCTACTAAGAGATTTGATTACAATCTCCTGCTGGCCCAGCAGATCATCAACGATAAGACCGGCTTTTTTATTACCGGCTCTCACCACCACCACCGGGTAAACCTCCTGCTGCTCAAATGTTCCCATGCCCAATCTCTCGTTTAAGCTATTTAAGGGTAGAACCTCCTCACGCAGAGTGATCACTCTGTCCTGATTGACCGTCCTGATTTCATGGGGTTCCACATAGATATTTTCGCGAATGGCTTCAATGGGAATAGCGTAGATCTCATTACCCGCCTTCACCATGAGCGCCCGGATTATGGCTAAGGTTAGAGGTAGTCTCATTACAAAATGGGAGCCACTGCCTTTTTCGCTTTTTAGTTCCACCGTGCCATTTAGGGCCTCTACCGCCGTCTTTACCACATCCATCCCCACGCCCCGACCGGAGATATCGGTAACTGTCTGGGAAGTGCTGAACCCGCTGTGGAAAATTAGGTTGACCACCGTTGATGCGTCCATCATTTCCAGCTCTGCTTTGCTTACGATACCCTTTTCCAGGGCTTTCTGCCTGATAAGCTCCGGGTCAATACCCTTACCGTCATCGGAAACACTGACCACGACATGACTTCCCTCATGATGTGCCTCCAGAACAATGCAGCCGGCAGGACTCTTGCCTTTTCTGATTCGCTCTTCCGGCATTTCAATGCCGTGGTCCACCGCATTACGGAGCAGGTGTACAAGCGGATCGCCTACCTGATTAACAATAGTCCGGTCCAGTTCTGTTTCCTCACCGGAAATAACCAACTCCACATCCTTGTTTTTATCAATAGCAAGATCCCGCACCATGCGGGGGAAACGATCAAAAACCTGCTTGATCGGGACCATACGCAGCGTCATCACTGCGCTTTGCAGATCCGTGGTTATTCGCTCCAGTTGTTCAAGCGAACCCTCCAATAATTCATCATCCAACCTTTTCCCCAACTCCAATACACGGGTGCGATTGATAATCAACTCACCCACCAGATTAACCAGTGTGTCAAGCTTAGCCGTTTCTACCCGCACCGTCTTCTCCAAAACGCGCGTTGACACAGTTCCCTCCACTTTATTTGCCTGCGGGATTGCTACCCCGTTATCCATACTTGCGGCTGGATGCGGTTGTTCCCATATCTGTGCATTCAAATCATGCGGTGCTTCGGGAAGAGGGGCCTCTTCAGGCTGTGCAACAACGGCTGCCGCGGCGGCAAGCTCCGACTGCGGTTCCAATTCCAACTCCAGCGAGGTAACCTGCACTTTCTCAATTTCAGCAATCCCCTCAATGGAGCGGCGCAATTCTTCCTGCTCAGGCCGACCCACAACAACTAACCTAAAGTCCTGTTCAAACTGGCCTTCCTCCAATTCGGGCATGGGGGGCAATGTTTTAATAATATCACCCTGCTCCTCCACTGCTTTACACACCATATACGCCCGCACTGATTTTAAGAGGGAACCCTCCTGCAACCAGACATGAATCAGGATAATAGATTCTCCTTTGACGATGGCATCTTTGAGCATTTCTTTTTCATATTCGTTAAAGGTTGTATCAACATCGATAGGTTCGCAAAGTTGTGGATCCTGCCCTTTTTGGTACGGATCCGGGGATTTATCTTTAACCGCACCATCATTTTGCTCAACCGGAGGGGGCTGTAAAGGGGGCTTGCTGTTTATCCTTTCGCTTTTCTGCGCACGGTCCAGCCAGGCCAGGATTTTTTGCTCTAACTCTGCCACGCTCTCCCCGTATTCTGCCTGACTATCCAGGTTGTCCACCAGTAAATAAACCAAGTCTACCGCTTCAAAAAGCAAGCTGACCATCTCAGTCTCAACCCCGATCTGGCCACCCCGTAAGGAGTCAAGCAGCGTTTCCACTTTATGCGTTAAACCGGAGATGAGCTCGTAACCCATGGTGCCGGCCATCCCCTTAAGGCTGTGTGCAGAGCGGAATATCTCTGTAAGATGCTCCATAGCACTTGGATCCTTTTCCATGTCGAGCAAACGGTCCGTCATGCTCTGCAAGTATTCCCGGGCCTCTGCCAGGAAGAGGTCCCTGTATTCCTCCATATCCCCTTCTCCTTTCCATAGCAGACTTGCTGCTTAAGCAATTACTGCTTAACCTTATCGTTTAGCGTAATCTCATCCAGGGCAATTATTTCTTCTGTTGAGAGTATTTTCTCCAATTCGAGGATGATCAGCAGGCGATTATCTATCTTGCCCACCCCTTTGATCAGGTCGGTGCGGGTGCCGGCGATCCGTGTGGGTGGGGCCTGGATGGCTGTGGAAGAGAAACGTAGCACTTCTGTTACGGAATCGACAATCAGTCCCACATCGTTACCCTTTATCTCCACAATGATAATGCGAGTCTGTTTATTTCTCTGTTCCTCAGATAATTCAAATCGCTTCCGCAAGTCCACAACGGGGATAACCTCCCCACGCAGATTAATCACGCCCTCAATATATTGAGCCGATTGGGGAAGGGGGGTAACCTGTGTCATCTTCAAGACTTCCCGCACCTGCTTTATATCTACGGCAAACTCTTCTTTTTCCAATTTAAATGCCACCATCTGCACTTCTGCGGCTATATTTTTTTCCGTCATCGTAAGTCACCTCTTTATTTACTGTTTTTATAACTGTTCAGGTGTATACCCCGGAGTGCAGGATACCTGTTCGAAACCGCAGTCTCAAGCAAAAGATCCTAATGTGGCCTTGATTTTAGACTTTCG
>SKTJ01000033.1 GCA_007122565.1 Syntrophomonadaceae bacterium
CCGGGCAGCAGCAATAATAAAGCTGCTGCTTCGGGAACCTGGTGTTCGAGGAAAAAAGTCATTATCAGAAATCCAGGCGTTATCGATTTCGCCACCAATCTGGCAGGCCAGCCCATTTGGCTCAAAGAGGCTGATACGGCGAATACCCGATTTGCCCTCCCTGAGGGCATCCCAGTATTTCTCCTTTCCAACCTCAGTAGGCGCCACAGGCCCCAGTCCGGTAATGACTACTTCTTTTGTCATTTTATTATGACCTCTTTCTACAAAAAGGAGTACCAATTTTTTCATTTAATTCTATATAATAGAGATGATTCTACATTTTACCACAATATTCCTGCAAATATATGTTAAGATATTATAATAAAAAATCCTCTCTCCTTTTAGGGGTTTTTAAGGAAAGGTTTGGGAATTGGTACATAAATAAGTATCCATCCCATAGGTTAATTAACTGAGCCTCCTTTTATGGTCAATATGGTAATTTTGATGTATGCGATGTTTATGAGATATTTTGCTTTTTAATTGCAATGCAGTGTAAAGGAAAAGGGATTTTAGAGTGTTATGTGAAATCTATAAAAAAAGTAAAATATCATATAACGGAGGATTTCTTATGAGAATAGTGGCTTTTAACGGAAGTCCGAGAAAACTTTGGAATACAGCAGCAATGCTTGAAAAAGCTCTAGAAGGAAGTGCTTCACAGGGGGCAGAAACAGAGCTTGTTCACTTATATGAGCTCTATTTTAAGGGATGTATTAGCTGTTTTGCCTGTAAAACCAAAAATAGCAAATATTACGGTAGATGTGCAGTAAAGGATGATCTGTCGCCATTCTTAAAGAAAATTGAGGAAACCGATGCCATTATTTTAGGCTCCCCCATGTATTTTCACTCTGTTACCGGGGAAATGAGATCGTTAATGGAAAGGCTCCTTTATCCTTACGTAGAATATTCTGATCCTTTCAACTCCCTCTTCCCAAGAAAGATTAATACGGGATTTATTTACACCATGAACTGTCCCGAGGAACAACTAAAAGACCGGGGCTATGATCGGTACTTTATCCAGAATGAAGCATCACTGAAGATGGTATTTGGAAAGTCTGAAACTATCTACAGCTGTGAAACCTTACAGTTTGAAGATTATGCAAAGGTGGTTTCCTCCCGTTTCGACCCCTTGAAGCGATTAGAGCGTCACAAGGAAATTTTCCCAAAGGATTGTCAGAAAGCATTTGACATGGGAGTTAGATTTGCCAGTAAATGCTAAGACATTTCTCTCCTTCAGTATATTTCAATAAAACATACAACATTATTAGATAGGAGAAACTGTTATGTCGGAAATCATTAAAACTGATTGTGCTTCATGTGTCCACAGCTGTGGTTTGAACGTTCATCTTGAGAAAGGAAAAATTATTAAGGTCGAAGGTATGCCGGAGCACCCTTTAAGTAAAGGTTACCTTTGCCCGAGGGGAGAGTCTATTGTCGAGTACGTATACTCAAAGGATAGGCTTACACATCCTTTAATAAAGCAAAATGGAACATGGAAAAAAATAACATGGGAAAAGGCACTGGATATAATTGCCGATAAGCTAAAAAGAATCAAGGAAGAATATGGGTCCCATGCATTGGCTCTTTATTGTGGTTCTGTAGGTGTTGAAAATATTGAGCTATCTGCTTTCGCCCAGAGGTTTCGGGGTGCATATGGAACTCCCAACTTTTTATCTGTAGAAAGCTTTTGTTATCATGCTCTCATTACTGCAAGATTATTGACCTTCGGTCGCTATTTAATGGAGGAACCGGAAAAAGCAAAAAGCATTATTCTCTGGGCGCATAACCCAGACGAATCTTATCCGACAAGAACAAGAAGAATTAATGATGCACTAAATGCAGGAGCCGACATTGCCGTTATAGATTTGCGAAGAACGCCTTTTGCTGACAAGGGTCTTTTTATCAGGCCGCGACCGGAGACTGACTGTGCTTTAGCCCTCGCACTTATTCATGTAATAATTGGTGAAGAACTTTATGATAAAACATTTGTACATAATTGGACGATTGGATTTGCGGAACTTAAAGAACATGTTAAACCACTTTCACCAGAATGGGCTGAAGGTATAACCGGTGTCCCTGCTTCAAAAATACAGTTACTTGCCAGAACTTATGCCAGGGCTGAATCTGCATGTATTGTCCAGGGTACCTGTTCGTTTGACCAGCAGGAAAATGGAATGCAAACTATGCGGGCGCTTTCGATCTTACAGGCAATAACAGGAAATGTTAACAAGCCCGGAAGTTGGGTAAGGGTTCCTTTCCTGAGGCTTTCTGATTTACGGGTTCCAGTTGAAGAAAAGCCGATAGGCGTTGAAGAATATCCCTTGTTTCATGAAGTTTGGGGAAGAAAATATCCCTATGGACATGCGCTTGCTTTGCCTGATGCTGTATTAAAGGGAGATCCTTATCCCATTAAAGCACTCATGGTTACTGGTGGGAATCCAGCTGTTACATTTCCCGATGTTCAAAATATGATGCAGGTTCTCGAAAAGCTTGACTTTACAGTTGTCATGGATATATTTATGACTGAAACAGCAAAGATGGCCGACATCGTTCTGCCGGCAAATACTTTCCTGGAAAAAGCTGGCATTGCTTTTACCTATGCTATCGATCAGGGAGTTCCGTATTTGATGTTCAGGAAAAAGGTTATTGATTTCGCTGAGTGTTGGCCTGAATGGAAGTTTTGGACAGAACTTGGGCAAAGAATGGGCTATGATGAATATTTCCCCTGGAAATCAGCTGAAGAGGTCGTTTCGCATTTACTGGAACCCAGTGGAGTAACCTTGGAAAAGCTTCACGAAAACCCAAGTGGAATATTCTATGATCAAATTGTATATGGAGTCGATGAAGGCCTTTTAAAAACACCATCAGGGAAAGTGGAGCTATATTCCCAAACCTTGAAGGATTATGGTTATGAACCATTGCCGGTACACAAAGAACCCAGGGTTAGTGCAAAAAGATTTCCCGAATTAAAAAATAAGTATCCCCTTGTGTTGCTAGTTGGTAACAGGACGATTGAATATACACATTCCCAGTTTCGTAATATCCAATCTCTTCGAGAAAAAGCGCCTGAACCGCTGGCTGAATTACATCCTGACACTGCTGAAAAATACGATATTTCTGACAGTCAAATGATAAATATCGAAACTCCTAAAGGTTCTATTTTCATGCGGGCAAAATTGAATGATTCCATGGGCCCGGATATGGTGAGCATACCAAAAGGATGGGCAGAAGCGAAGTGTAATGAACTTACGGATTATGATATAAGGGACCCTATCATGGGATACCCATCCGTGAAGAATATATTATGTCTTATTAAACCTATATAAAGAATCCAAGATAATATTGCTTGGTAGCAGCTGTGTGCCTCTTAGGGGGAGTTCTCCATAAGCGCCACACACATGCAACACTTCTTTTAGCACCTTTTTGGGATTACAGCTTGATTTTATACACGGTTCAGGTTACAATAGACCCCGGGAAGTCAGTTTAACAGGGACTTCCTGAAACATGGGAGTAGCTCGGCGCCTGGTGGGCCGTCCGGACTTCAAATCCGGTGGTGGGCTGACGAAGTCCATGGTGGGTTCGATTCCCATCTACTCCCGCCATACGACTATAGCCCTCGACTTTTTGCCGGGGGTTTTTCCTTTTTATTCCCTTTCTTTTTTTTGAATAGCAGGATTTTTGAAAAAGAAGCCGAATAATTCTAAAAAAGGGGGGATTTTTATGGCGATGTGTAAAGTGTGTGGTAAGAAAGGTTTTTTCTTCAGGGTGAACCAAGAGGGGATATGCGGGAAATGTGTCAGCACAAAAGCGCAGGAGACAGAAGAGAAATTGCTCAAACTAATCGAGGACATTGAATCAGAAGGTAAGGCTGCAGCGTGGGGGGTAGCTCCATGGCCATACGAACAACTGGCTGATATGTATCGCGATAAAAACGAGTCCCGTAAGGAAGTGGCTGTCCTTGAACGCTTTGCTGCGCAGAAGCATGCTCCCGGGCCACAGGCAGTGCAACTGTTGGAGCGATTGAAGCAGGCACAGTAAAACTGTGAGGGCCTTTTTCAAAATAGATCATGTTATCCGAAAATCAGAGCTATGCGGTGGATTGGGTTCTCCCTTTTTACCGGTAGCTCTTTTTGCAAATTGACAGCAGCCATTTGAGGAGATAAAATATAGGCAGAAAATGGCTACGAGGAGGCGGAAAATGAGTACGGAGGAGTTTGCATCCGAGGTTATCAGCAGCCATGTAATCAAATGTCCCGTTTGTGACGGGGAACAGGGGGTAGTCCTGGTTTGGAATGACGGGGATGTGGATTTGATTTGCATAGGTTGCAAGCATAAAGAACGCTTTAGTCTGGATTAAACTGATTAGAGTTTTTAAACATGTTACATTTTTACTTCCTGCTGCCTTCCGTATTAGGAGTCCGTTAAAAACAACGGTTTCCCGGAGGCGGTAGGCTTTTTTCTTTTATCTGTGTAGATACCAGGCAAGAGCAGCACAAAAACGGAGGCTCTTGCAACTTTCACCGATTACCTGTTACTAGTTTAAATGGCGCTGCTTAGCGGTGAAAAAAGGAGTAGTTTATGATGCCAAGGGTTGTTAGTTATTTTCCGAAAATATTGTTTGAAAAGCGAAAAGTGGAGATACCTGCCGGGTGGGATTTTTATTTTCCCCAGGATAGGGGAGAGAAAGCAATCATTGAGTACTGCAGAGGGGCGGATTTTTTATTTGTGCCGGCGGCAAGCCCACCTGTTACTGCTGAAATAATCCAAAACATACCCTCTGTCTGTTTGCTGCAAGTCTTCGGTGCCGGTTTCGATAAAATTGATCTTAATGCCGCAAAGGAGTTAAACCTTCCGGTAGCAAATACCCCGGGTCAAAACGCTGCTACTGTGGCCGAATATACCTTGGGTGTGCTTGTTGCCCTGCAAAGAAAACTATTCACCGGCAATCAGGAAGTAAAAGCGGGGAATTACTTAAGCATTGAGAGAGAATTTATAGTCAGCGGTTTAAAGGAAGTCCGGGACACAAAAATCGGACTGCTTGGCCTGGGCGCAATCGGTCGCCTGGTTGCCCGCCTGGTTGATTTTATGGGTGCAAAAGTGAGCTATTATGACCCTTACCGTCTTGATCAAAGCATGGAGGAAGAATTAAAAGTTACTTACTGTTCGTTTCATGAACTCCTTGCCCAAAATGAAGTAATAAGCCTGCATCTTCCCCTGAATAAAGATACGAGCGGCTTAATTTCCCGGGCTGAATTTGCTTTAATGCAGCCGGGAGCTTTGCTCATTAACAGTGCCAGGGGCGAAATTGTGGATCAGGCCGCCCTGGCAGAGGCACTGGAAAATGGAGAACTGGGCGGGGCCGCTGTGGACCATTTTTCACCGGACCCACCGCCTGTGGACCATCCCCTTTTAACCTTGTCGGCAGCAGCAAATGACAGATTGCTTGTCTCTCCGCACATAGCAGGCGTTACGGCCGGATCTTTTACCAGGATGCTAAAAGAGGCCCTGGCAAATATGGAGGATGTGGCAGCAGGGGAAAATCCCCGGTACGTGGTTAACGGTATCACCCAGACAAGGCTTCCCAAATAGGATAGGGGATCCCTAATTTGATCAGTTTTTATACGAATAACACATTTTAATTCCTGCTGCCTTCCGTATCCGGGGGTCCGTTAAAAACAATGGCTTTTCCGGAGACGGTAGGCTTTTTTCTTTTACCCGGAAAAGTTTCGGGCATGAATAGCACAAAAATGAGGCCAATTGCCAGGGTTATCAGGTAAAAAAGAAAGATGGCGCGGTAGGCGGAAATCGTTGTCGCTGCCTGGAAAAAGTCCAGCAGGTATCCGGTTATACCCTGAAAGACGGCTGCGCCCCCGAGCATGATTGCGTTCAAGGCTCCCATGGCTGTGCCTGCGGTACGCAGGGGGAAATATTCCTTGGTGGCACTGAGAATGAGGATGAACGACATGCCGCAAAAGCCGAGGCTGAAATAGAGCAGGGCCGTAAGAAAAAATCCGGGATAAGTTTGCAGCCCGAACAAAACTCCCCAGAGGAGAAAATAGCTGCATGTGCCGGCAAGGATTAGCGGCCGGCGGGCTTTTACGATGCGATCCGACACAACTCCCCAGAAAAGGCTGCCGCATAAGAGGCCGATGGAGGAGATGAGCAGGTGTGTGCCTGCTGTCTCCCGGCTGAGTTGAAAGGTATCCTGCAGGTACGCCGCCCCCCAGAGGGCACTGAAACTGAAGACG
>SKTJ01000087.1 GCA_007122565.1 Syntrophomonadaceae bacterium
CAAGTTAAAGATATAGGGGTTGCCTTTGCCGACCCGGCCACATTTTTTGGCTCGCTGCGCTCAGACAAGTAAAATGTGGAAACCCCGGTCCGGCAAAGCCTTTTGATCGAGCCTGAACGGTACTCACAGGTAATCCTGAACCCCTTTGTGCTATTTTCAAGAGTGCTGAGTTGTTACCATAAACTTTTATAACTTGATTTTATTGAGGGCTACCAGGCCACCGAAAAACAGGAGGAGGTAGTATGTAAAAAAACGCCAACTGAGGATAAAAAGACCGAGCACCGAGGCGGGAACGAAAAAGGAGTAGAGTCTGGCAACACCCAGTTCAACCACTCCGCTGCCACCAGGGAGGGGAACATAGAAAGTGATCATTTGGATGACCAGTTGCCAGAACAGGGCCTGGGTAAAGGGAACAACCCTGTTCAAACCTAATAAAAGGATGGGAGCAATGCTGAAAAAGAAAAACCAGTAACTCAGCGTAAGGAGACCAATCAGAGCAACTGAGCCTGTCTTCCAGCGATTTAACGACAGCGTGGCATCCCGGTATTCCCTCATTTCCTCATTTAAAAATGAGTATAATTTTCTACCCCGCGCACTTTTTGCCAGAAAGGATACCTTTTTTAAGAACCACTCCAGATGGTGTGGTTTCCAGACAAGCAAAAGAAGCACCAAGGTAGTGGCCAGAGAACCAAGGGCAGTGTAAATAAAAACTTTATTAAGAAAGGCAGGTAAGGGCTGTTCAAGAGAATATAAGATCATAAATATGGCGGCGGCAGTAAAGAGGATTCTGGTTACAAAGGCACGCATAACAGTAACAGCGGTAGCCTCTCCGATGGAAAGGCCATTCCGCTTAAGCGCGTAAATAAGTGCCGGCCACTCCCCTGCCGCGAAGGGGGTAACGGCAGCAAAAAAAAAGGTCATGAGGTAGATCTGCATGCCGGTAAAAAGAGAAATTCTCTTGCTACTGAGCGTGGCCACCATTACCTTGATACGTAACCCTTCAATCAGCCAAAGGGAAAAAACCATTAAGGCGGCAACTAAAAGAAACTCCTGCCTCATATAAAGCAGGCTCTCCAGTGTCTCCTCTTCGAAATTGTAAATTAAGACAAAAAGAGCCGCCGTTACGCTTAACGTCAGTGAAATCCCCAGGCCCTTTTTCCAGGCAGGAAGAGGTTTTGCCACCATATTTACCTTCCTTAATTATTCGTCTCCACCGGGATTCCTGCTTCAACGAAGAGCTCCCGTGCCAAGGGGTCAGGATAATCTTCGGCGAGGACTATCCTTGTTATTCCGGCATTAACAAGCATGCGCGCGCACAAAGAACAGGGATGATGGGTGCAGTAGAGGACTGCATCCCGAATGGAAACACCGTGCAGGGCAGCCTGGATGATCGCGTTTTGCTCCGCATGGAGGCCGCGGCACAACTCGTGACGCTGCCCTGATGGAACCTGTTGCTGCAAGCGCATACAACCTCTCTCCAGACAGTGCTGTAAGCCTGCCGGTGCGCCGTTGTAACCGGTGGTAAGGAGGCGTTTTTCCTTAACCAGTACCGCCCCCACTTGGCGGCGCAGACAGGTAGAGCGTTCCGCTACCACCGCAGCAATTTTCATATAATAACTATCCCACTCAGGTCTCAAAATTTGCCTCTTTCTTATATTCAGGATTAAGTATTCAGATAATCTTTTCGGATATAACGGGGAAGGCAGCACAGAGATTCTTTACTTCCCGCTTAACCCGGGCCATAACTCTGGCATCACCCCTACCCTCAATCGCTTTGTTGATCAGATCGGCGATCTGTTTCATCTCTGCCTCCTGCATACCGCGGGAGGTTACGGCCGGTGTTCCGAGCCGAATGCCGCTGGTAGTCATGCGGTTCTGCGGGTCATCAGGTATGGCGTTCTTGTTGGTTGTAATCCCCAAATCATCCAAGAGCAATTCTGCATCCCGACCGGTAATCCCTTTGCCACGCAGATCCAGCAACAGCAGATGGTTATCTGTACCCCCTGATACCAACTCAAACCCTAGCTCTTTCAGATGCTGGGCCAGAACACGGGCGTTTTTGAGGATCTGTTCCTGATAGTTATAAAAATCTTCTGTTTGCGCCTCCTTAAATGCCACTGCCTTGGCCGCGATGATATGCATGAGCGGTCCACCCTGAATCCCGGGAAAAACAGCCTTGTCCACTGCGCGTGCGAACTGATTTTGGCAAAGGATCATCCCCCCGCGGGGGCCGCGTAGCGTCTTATGCGTTGTGCTGGTAACAAAGTGGGCATGGGGAACTGGAGAAGGATGGAGCCCAACCGCCACCATCCCGGCAATATGGGCCATATCCACCAGCAGTAAAGCATCCACCTCTTGCGCTATCTTAGCAAATGCGGCAAAATCGATGATGCGGGGGTAAGAACTTGCCCCGGCAATGATCAGACGGGGAGAGACTTTGTGAGCCTCCCTCCTTACTTCCTCCATATCCAGGTAACCGCTCCGGGGGTCCACCTTGTAGCTAAAGCTCTGGTAGTATTTCCCCGAAATATTAGCAGGACTGCCGTGAGTAAGGTGCCCGCCATGATCCAATCCCATGCCGAGCACACGGTCCCCGGGCTTTAAAACCGCCAGGAAAACGGCAAGGTTGGCTATCGCTCCGGCATGAGGCTGTACATTTACATGCTCCGCGCCGAAGAGAGTGGCTGCCCGCGTACGCGCCAGTTCCTCCACAACATCCACATGTTCACAACCGCCATAATATCTGGCCCTTGGATAGCCTTCAGCATATTTGTTCGTTAGTACCGAACCCTGAGCCTCCAGAACAGCCTGACTGACATAATTCTCCGAGGCAATGAGGATAATCTTATCCTGCTGGCGCCGCACCTCCGCCTCGATGGCCCGTGCCACTTGGGGGTCAAACCTGGTAAGTGCCCTGTGCTTGTTAATAATATTTTTTCCACTTTTTCCTTTCACGTGCATAAAGAGGCCTGGTATATATGCCAGACCCGCACCCCCTTTCAAAGTGCAGATGTTAGAAATTAGATGTTGGCTGATGGATAATATATGCTGAGGATTCAGCATAGAAACGAAAATTGTTGGATATTTGTTAGCGCTCTACTTCTTCCAGGGCCTTAATTTTTTCAATTCTTGCCTGGTGTCTTCCCCCGGCAAAAGAAGTTTGCAGAAAAGCAGCAATAATTTTCATGGCAAGACCGGGGCCGGTTACCCTGGTTCCCAGGGTCAGGATGTTGGCATCATTATGCTCCCGGGAGCAAGCAGCAGTATAACAGTCGGTACAACAAGCTGCCCGGATACCTTTTAGCTTATTGGCAGTAATAGCTACCCCAACGCCTGTTCCACAAAAAAGAATTCCGCGGGTACATTCCCCTTGTTGTACTGCCCGGGCCGCCTGCGCAGCAAGATCGGGATAGTCCACCGGGTCCTCGCTGAATGTTCCGAAGTCCCGCACCATAAAGCCCTCTCCTTCAAGAAATTCCCGTGCAGCCTCCTTGAGGGAAAACCCTGCATGGTCTGACGCAAGAGCTACCTTCACCTTATCGTCTCCTTTAGCGAATTCAGCCTCCACTTAATAAAAGTGGGAAATGCAAGCTATGTTATTCTCTTTTACTTCATCTTTTTCCTTCCCCGAACCCAATTTATCCTGATTTTTCTTTTGGGTATAAGACCCACGTAATTGTGCAATGTATTAAGTTCGGTTTTTCCTTGCTTTTATGCTGACTCCTGAATGCTGACTCCCCGATCCTCTTTTAAGACGAGTTATTACCCCCATAATGGCTTTTTTAATCTGACTTGCTGCCACTTTATAGGCTTCCATCCCACCGCCATAAGGATCAGTGATATCACTTCCTGTACCACCATATTCTCCCAGCGTCCAAACCTTATTTGCGCAGCCGGAAAAACGCTCCATAATAAACTGTTTATGCACAGCAGTCATGGTAAATATATAATCGGCAGTTTTTAGCATGCCCGCCTCAACGGGACGGGAACGGTGATGTTCCATCGCCGACCCCTCATGCCGCAGTAAAGTCAGAGCTTCCCGGCTCGCGGCAAGACCTTCTACCGTCGCCAACCCGGCAGAACAGATCTGCACCTTTCCCGGCATACCCTCCAACTCCCATTGCTGCCTAAAAAAAGCTTCAGCCATCACACTGCGGCAGGTATTGCCACTGCAAACAAATAGGAAACATTTATTTTCCATCTCTTCACCTCACTTCGAACCCCCGCTGCGGCAGTCTTCTTATATTTTTGCGTTGGGCGCAACGATAACACGGTCGGCTGCCTTGCGCAAACGATTCATCAATGCCCGACCCATCTCTTCCTCCGCAAGACCCTCGGCAATGATTACATCCACCGCTTCGCTGTCCAGACGGCGCAATGCTCCGTAAAGACGTCTGGCCACTGTTTTTGGATCTTTTTGCGATCCCACTACCTCCAAAGGAAAGTGACTGGGAAAAGTGAAAGCACCCGCTGTCTCCGTGGTGAGCATTAACCCGGGACGCATCCCCCTGGCCTGGAGATCCTTTAGCAGGGCAATAATCCGATCTTCCTGCCCTTCTCCCATTTCAACTAAGTAGAGGGGAGCACTGGGGGCGTAATGGCGATATTTCATCCCCGGTGAGGGAGGAGTACCCCTAATTTCCCCGCCGTTACGGCAAAGGTCAATGATATCCTCCTCTAACACAGTGCGAAGACGCTCAAGCGTAACCCCTCCGGGCCTTAGCAGCACGGGCGGAACGGCCAGAAGACTGAGTACCGTTGATTCCACCCCCACGCGGCAGTCACCACCATCAAGGACGGCATCAATACGCCCGGCCAGATCGGCAATAACATGGCCGGCGGTTGTGGGGCTGGGGCTGCCGGAAAGATTGGCACTGGGGGCGGCCACAGGTAAAGCCGCTGCTTCAATGAGGGCCAGGGCAAGGGGATGGTCAGGGACACGTACGGCTACAGAAAGAAGCCCCGCCGTTGTTACCGCGGGAAGAAGGTCACTCTTTGGCAGAACCAGGGTAAGGGGGCCAGGCCAAAAGTGCTGTGCCAGCAAATAGGCACGGGAGGGGATCTCCCGCACCAATTCTCTCACTTGCTCCATACCTGTAACATGGACGATCAATGGATTATCCCCCGGCCTGTTTTTAGCCGTGAATATCTTTTGTACCGCCGTTGCACTTCGGGCATCAGCGCCCAGCCCATAAACCGTTTCCGTGGGGAAGGCCACCACCCCCCCCGTTTGCAGAATCGTTGCCGCACAGCGTATGGCTTCCTCTGCACGGCGCGGATCAGAGGCAGGCAAAATTTTTGTTCCCTTAATTTCAGGCCATTCCAAACAAAACAGCTCCCCTTTTCTTACCAATACTTTACCCTTTATGATATAATGAATTCTGCCAACTTGCAATATGGAGGCGAATATAACATCATGAACGAGCATAACCTGCGCTGCCTGCTCACTGCTCTGCAGGAGGGCAAGTGTGATGTTGAACAAACCATTGATCGCCTGCGTCTTTTGCCTTACGAAGATCTTGGTTTTGCCAAGGTGGATCACCACCGCCAGTTACGCAATGGATTTCCTGAAGTGATCTACTGCCCGGGTAAAACCACGCAGCAGGTAATCGAGATCATAAAACGACTGCTCGCCTTTCCCGGTAATATTATAGCCACCCGGGCTGAACCGGAAATATTTACTGCCATACAGAATGTTATTCCCGCTGCCCGTTACCACGAACTGCCCCGCATGATCACCATTGAACGGGACCGGTGCCTTTACGGAAAGGGAACCATTTTGGTTATCTCTGCCGGTACGGCGGACCTTCCCGTCGCGGAAGAAGCATGCCTCACGGCACAGCTCATGGGCAACACAGTGGAAAGGCTTTACGATGTGGGCGTTGCCGGGATTCATCGTCTGCTTGACAACAGTGCCCACATCTTTCGCGCTGCTGTGATTATCGTGGTAGCCGGTATGGACGGCGCACTTCCCAGCGTGGTGGGAGGATTGGTAAGTTGCCCTGTTGTGGCCGTCCCCACCAGTACCGGTTATGGTGCCGCTTTTGGCGGGCTTGCCCCCCTGCTTACCATGCTCAACTCCTGTGCCGCCGGTGTTTCAGTGGTAAATATTGATAACGGTTTTGGTGCCGGTTACTGTGCCGCTCTGATCAACCGCACCCGTGCTCCACAGGGATGAGTAAAGCATTTAGTATTCAGGAGTCAGGAGTCAGAATAAGGGCTTAGTATTCAGGGGTC
>SKTJ01000175.1 GCA_007122565.1 Syntrophomonadaceae bacterium
CGCATTTCCAGCGTGGTGATAATCTGTTCCGGTTTAAAACCCAGGCGCTCCAGCCCTGCCAGCACAAATTTGATCATAATGGGAGGGCCGCAGGTAAGGGCGTTCGTGTTTTCCGGGGAAAAAGCCAACTCCTCCATATACTGGGGCACAAATCCCACGTGGCCGCCCCAACTATCCTCTTTAGTATCCACGGTAATATAGACGTTCGTTGCAGGAGCTTTTGACAAGTTTTGATCTAGCTCCTCCTTTCGCATCAGGTCCGCAACACTGCGGGCACCGTAGACAATATTAATATCACCGTAATCACCCCGGTTTGCCAGGCAATAGTTGATCAGGGAGCGCAGCGGTGCCAGGCCGATCCCACCGCCGATAAAGAGCAAATCCCTGTGCTTAAGTTTCTCCACGGGGAAACCATTACCATAAGGTCCCCGCACACCGATCTGGTACCCTTCCCCGATCTCGTGCAGGTAATCTGTGAGCGCACCGGTTTTTTTGATACTAAACTCCAGGCAGTTCTTTTCGGTGGGTGAAGAGGTGATGGAAAACAGAGCCTCGCCCACGCCGGGGACAGAAAGCATGGCACATTGTCCCGGCATAAAACTAAAGGGAGCACCGCCCTTAAGGTTTGTCACGTGGAATGTTTTAATATCCATCGTTTCCCGTTTAATCTTTTCCACAATAGCGACTTGAGGGAGTAAGGGATGACTAAGCACGGTTGATTAAACCTCCTGCCTCTTTGATAACCTGTGTAATATCAATGCTGACAGGGCACTTGCGCACACAACGGCCGCAGCCCACACAGCCGTGCAGTCCCCCGTGCCGTGCGGGGAAATAACTGAGCTTGTGCATGAAACGCTGCCGCACCCTCTCTTTCCTGGAGGGCCTGGGATTCTCACCGCTGGCCATCAGGGTAAAGTCTTTAAACATGCAGGAATCCCAGCAGCGAAAACGCTCTCCCTGCTCCCCCCTGCTAAAATCCTCAATATCAAAACAGTGGCAGGTAGGACAAACATAGGTACAAATACCACAGCCCAGACAGCGGCGTGAGAGGCTTTCCCAAATCTGTGCATCGAACATTTCTTTTGCTACGGCTTTTACCCCGTCGAGGGCCCACTCTTGCTCGCGCACAGCTGCTGCTTCCGCAGCGGCGGCAGTTACTTGTAACTGTTCGGCCGTCTTTTCCTCTTGTGCTGTGGCTTCACTGAGATAGACGTCCATGTTTTGTGTTAAGGCTACACCCTTTGCGGACTGGGCTTGCCACAGCAGCGCTTCACCCAGATCCCATAACATGATATCCGCAGCGGGAGCAAACCCGGGCTCCAAGTCAAAAGTGGTACAAAAACAGCTTTGGTCCGGTTCATTACAGGCCAGTGCAAGAATTGTACCCCTGCGCCTGTTCTCGTAAAGAGAGTCTAGGGGATCCTCTAAGAATACCCTGTCCAGAACAGTAAGCCCCGCCACATCACAGGGCCGAACGCCAAAGAGGATGTAATCCCCCTTTGGTTCCTGCACAGGCGTGAAATCCAATGCGTCAGCTTTCTGCTCAAAGTGCACATATGTCTCTGACTGGGGAAAGACAAGGTTTTTGGGCGGTACTACAGTATTCAGACTGTCCAGATTTACCCGGGCTCCTTTTTGCCAGGGTGCAAAGTTTACAACGCCGTCTTCATTAAGGGGCAGATAGAGCAGTGCCCCACGTGCCAGATGCTCCCAAAGTAACGGCAGATCGCCTTTCTTTATTTTTTTCATTTTACTTGGCACCCCCCTTTAGCTTTCCAGAAAGGCTGCCGGGTCCCCTGGGTTAAATGTAATCAGGGGCGGCTCCTTTTCCGGTTCCACACCGGCATCATATTCGCCGTAAAGCTCGTTTAAGTCCTTGATTAGCTTGCGATTGAGGCTGGTAAGCGGGATGTCCACGGGGCAAACCCGTGCGCATTCACCGCAGTCAACACAACGCCCTGCCATGTGAAAGGCACGGGTGATATGATAGAACTGGTTTTCGCTGAGCACGTTTGCCTTGCCCAGCCAGCGGGGATCAGTAAGATCAAAGATACATTCGCGGCAACTGCAGGCCGGGCAGACGTTGCGGCAGGCAAAGCAGCGGATACAGCGGGAAAACTGGCGTTCCCAGTACCGGTAGCGCTCACTTACGTCCTGTTTTTCCAGTTCCCCGACCGCTGCGAAACGCTCCTGCGGGTTCACCGCTACCGCATCGCCGAGCATCATATCAAAAACAACAGGGTTGGGATGACGGCAGGTCAGGCATTTGTCATAGTAAAATGAGGACGGGTCTTCTTTTTTTTGGTCGTCCTTATAGCTGAAAACAAGTTCCCCGCCCTGGTGTTCAACCGAGTGCAGGCCCTGGTGCAGGCCGGCACGCTCCACCTTTTGGGGATCAATCAGCCCGCTGCAGGGGATACCGAAAATTAATACTTTTTCCCGGTCCACACGCTTATCCTGAAGCAACTGATTAAAACCGAGGGCATCACAACCCTTAAGAAAGAGGGCAACTTTTTGCTTAACCCACAGTTCTTCCAGGAGATACTTGGACAGGTTGGGCACACAGAAAGGATCCCAGGTAAGGGAACCCGTTTCTTTTTCTTCTTCAATAAACGCAGGATATGACTGCCACCAAAGGGGGCCTTTGCCCCAGCCCAGGACCAGGTCTGCTTCGCCTGAGGCAAGAACGGAGGCCGCTTCTTTTCTTATTTTTTGCAGCATCGCTTTCACCTTACATCCCTCAGCTTTCTGTTGGGACCGAGGACCCTGATTTTATCTGTAACATCTTTCATGATTGCAGCAAACTTGTTCCCTTCAGAGGCGGAAATCCAGTGTATCTCAAAGCGCTCCGTTTCAATACCCACAAACTCGAGGAAACGGCGCAGTGCGGAGAAACGGCGCCTTGCATGGTAATTGCCGCTCACATAATGGCAGTCGCCGGGATGGCAACCTGCCACCACGACCGCGTCTGCACCGCGCTGGAAAGCGCGCAGGATAAAGTTTGGACTGACACGGCTGGAACAGGGAACGCGTACGATGCGGACATTTGCGGGATAGCTCATCCTGCCGGTTCCGGCCAGATCCGCACCGGCATAACTGCACCAGTTACAACAAAAGGCAACGATCATGGGCTCAAATAAGTGGTGCTCTTCCACTACAGACATATGGCATCCACCTCCGCCAGGAGCTGTTCATTGGTAAAGCCAAGCAAGTTCATGGCACCGGGGCGGCAGGCTGTACTACAAGCACCGCATCCCTGGCAAAGGGCATTGTTAATCTCGGCCACAAGACGCCTCCGCTCCTGGCCATGCACCTTTTCTGTTATCGTTTTTTCGGAAATGGCTTTGTAAGGGCAGACCGGAAGACAAGCCAGGCAACCGGTGCAGAGTGACTCATTCACATTGGAGACACAGGGGTCACTGAGAAGCGTTTCCTTGCTTAACAGGGCAATGGCTTTGGCCGCCGCACCACCGGCCTGAGCAACGGTTTCAGGAATATCCCGGGGACCCTGGCAGGTGCCGGCTAAAAATATCCCCGCCGTATGACTTTCCACAGGACGGAGCTTGGGATGGGCTTCCACAAAATAGTTATGCCCGTCGGTGCCGATACCGAGCATGCGGCCCAGTGCTGCTGCATCGCGTCGGGGGGTGATCGCCGTTGCCAGGACGACTAAGTCCGCCTCCAGTTCCACCGTCTGGTTGCTCAGGGTATCCACCCCATTAACCAGGAGTTTATCGCCGCTGGGGAAAACCTTGCCCACGATGCCCCGCAGGTAGGCAGCACCGTATTCTTCCACGGCACGGCGGTGAAATTCTTCAAATTCCTTACCCGCAGTACGCACGTCGATATAGAAGACGTAAGCCTGGGACTTTGGGTATTTTTCCTTTAACAAAATGGCGTGCTTCGCCGTATACATGCAACAGATTTTGGAACAGTACGGCTTACCCCGGGATTTGTCCCGGGAGCCGACGCAGTGGATAAAGACTACGTTCCGGGGCGGCTCTTGGTTAGAGGGCCTAAGCAGTTTACCGCCTGTTGGGCCGGAAGCATTGACGAGTCTTTCGAATTCCATGCTGGTGATGATATCGGGATGCTTACCATAACCAAACTCACCGAATTCATCCAGGTCAACCAGATCAAAGCCGGTTGCCACAACGATTGCGCCATACTTTTGCTTAATCAATTGATCGGACTGCTCAAAATCAACAGCATCAGCGGGGCAAACTTTTTTGCAAACACCGCACTTTTCTTTGGTAAACCAGCGGCAGTTCTCCCTGTCAATAACGGGCACATTGGGGACGGCCTGGGGGAAGGGCACATAGATGGCTTTACGCTTAGACATCCCTTCTTCAAACTCGCCGTCCACTTTACTGGGACATTTCTCATAGCAGATACCGCAACCGGTACATTTTTCTTTATCAATACTGCGCGCTTTTTGGCGGAGCGTTACTTCAAAGTTGCCCACGTAACCTTCCACCGCTTCTATTTCACTGTACGTATAAAGGTTGATTTTCGGATGAACCGCCACATCAACCATCTTGGGTGTCAAAATACAGGCGGAACAATCAAGGGTGGGGAACGTCTTATCCAACTGGGCCATGCGCCCACCGATACTGGGAGTCCGTTCCACCAGATCCACTTCAAAACCGGTTTCCCCGATGTCCAGGGCAGCCTGGATACCGGCAATCCCGGCACCGATTACCAGGGCACGGTGCGTCACGGCAAACTGATCCGCCTGCAGTGGTTTGTTGCGGGCTGCTTTGGCCACGGCAGTGCGGACCAGGGAGATGGCTTTTTGCGTGGCTTCAGCTTTATCTTTATGCACCCAGGAGCAATGCTCCCGAATGTTCGCGATCTCCACTAAGTACGGGTTCAAACCTGCGGCAGCGGCCGTCTTGCGAAAAGTGAGTTCATGCATGCGGGGTGAACAGGAGGCCACAACGACCCGGTCCAACCTTTCCTGCACAATAGTATCCCGGATCAGGGTTTGCCCAATTTCTGAACACATATATTTATTGTCGCCGGCAAAAACAACACCGGGCATCTGCCTTGCTTTTTCCATAACAGTTTCCAGATCAACAGTAGCCCCAATATTAGTGCCACACCAGCAGACAAAGACACCGATCCTTCTCAACTGGCAACCCTCCTTTCCCTAACTCAGTTACTTCGTATATTTGCGGAAGCCGCTGACGATACCCTGTTCAGGCATACCCTTTCGGAGCAGGGCGGGCATCTCTTCTCCCTTTAAGCGGCTGCCTTCCCTTTTTCTTAGTAAAACAGCCCGGAGTGCCTCCATTACCACGGCCAGGTCTACGTCACGCGGGCAACGTCCGGCGCAGGTAAAACAAGCGGCACATACCCAAATTGTTTTAGATTCCAGAACTTTCTCTGTCATCCCCAGTTGGAGCAGTCGCAGGACCTGGTGTGGCAGGATATCCATATACTCGTTTACGGGGCAGGCGGCGCTGCATTTGCCGCACTGGTAACAATCAGCTACATGCTCACCACTGATCTGGGCGATCTCTGCCTTAAGCTCCCCGTTTAATTGCGCTGTCGTAATTTTCATTTTTCTCCCCCCCTGTTTCCTCTGCTAAACCAAGGGCTTCAGCGAGTAGTTCAGTAAAGTAATAGACAGGCAGACGCGGCTTTCCCTTTGGCGTAAGCTCCTGTAGGGTCAGCAGGTTGTAATGGCAAAGGGGACAGGCATTGACCATGGCCTCCGCGCCCTGGTCCAGGGCTGACTGAACAATTTTTTGTACCATATTGGCAGCAATATTCTCGTCATTAACAGACAGGTAAACACCGCAACATTCGGTGCGGTAGGGATAGTCCACAGGGACAGCCCCCAGGGCTAGCAGAAGATCCTCCATGATACGGGGATTTTCGGCGTTGTCAAAGGCCATGATCTTGGCGGGCCTAAGCAAGAGGCAGCCATAATAGGGAGCAATTTTGCGCTCCTTAAGGTGGTTGGTTACCTTTGCTTTCACCTGTTCAAACCCCACTTCATCCCGCAACATTTCAAGGTAATGTATGACCTCGGCCTCCCCGCTGTAAGGCTGATCAAGCTGGAGGTAATTGTTGGCCTTGTGCCTTGTATCTTTATTGCTTTGCATGAGGTGGTTTGTTCTTTTTATTACATGATGGCAGGCGGCACAGAGGGTGACCAGCTTTTCCCCCCG
>SKTJ01000114.1 GCA_007122565.1 Syntrophomonadaceae bacterium
CTGGCCGGCAAACAGAAGAATTGTTTACAACCGTGCTTCCTCTGACGCTCAGGGCAGACCATGGAATCCCGATCGTCCCGTTGTCTGGTGGGAGAATAATGAATGGAAGCGCAACGATACGCCCGACTTTAACGCCTCTGTTCCCCCAGAGGAAGCCACCAGCTTTCTCATGACTATAGAGGGGCAGGCCAGGCTTTTTGCAGCGGCCTTAGTACCTCCTTTTGTCATGGTTGACGGTCCCTTCACCGAGCACTACGAGCCCTGGGAGAGCGTAACCAGCAATAAAATGTCCAGCGTGGAGTTCAACCCCTGCTGTACTGTATGGTATCCGGAAGACCGGGGAAGCGCTGCAGACTATCCATACATCTGCACCACTTACCGCCTGGTGGAACATTACCAGACCGCGATCATGACCCGGAATATCCCCTGGCTTGCAGAGGCAATGCCGGAGATGTTCTGCGAAATCAGCCCGTCGCTGGCTGCAAAAATAGGCGTCAGCAATGGTGACATGGTGGAAGTGGAAAGCAAACGGGGGAAGATTCAGTGTAAAGTAGCCGTTACTGTGCGCATTAAACCATTGATGATTAACGGCGAAGAGCAGGAAATTGTGGGAATGCCTTTCCACTGGGGCTTCATGGGCCTTTCCAGCGGTGCCTCCGCCAATGACCTGTCTCCCACCATCGGTTGTGCTAACACCACTATCCCTGAGTTTAAATCGTTTATCTGCAATATAAGGAGGGCAGGATAATGGCAAGCAAAGTAAGAATGATTGATGTAACCAAGTGTATGGGTTGCAAGGGTTGCCAGGTTGCCTGCAAGCAATGGAACCAGTTGCCTGCTACTCAGACTACATTTACGGGCAGTTATGAAAACCCTGCCGACTTTGCGGCAGAAACCTGGGGTCGTGTCAAATTTAATGAGTACGAGCAGGGCAACGATATCAAATGGTATTTCAATTTTAGTTCATGCATGCACTGTACAGAAGCAGGTTGCATGGATGTCTGTCCCGTTAATGCCATTCACCGCACCTCTTTGCATACGGTGAAAGTTGATCAGGAAACTTGCATCGCCTGTGGCTTGTGCATCACAGCCTGTCCCTTTGATGTACCGAGGGTTGGGGAGCTTACCAAAAACGCCATGTGGAAGTGCACATCCTGTTTTGACCGCATTAGCAATGGGATGGAAACTGCTTGTGCCACAGCCTGTTGCACAGGAGCAATTACGTTCGGCGATAAAGATGCGAAAATCGCCGAGGCCGAAGAGCGTGCTGCTGCTATTGGAGGCCAGGTCTACGGTAAGGATGAACTGGGCGGACTGGGCGTAATCTACGTGCTGGCCGATTCTCCGGATAAGTACGGCCTGCCGGTCAATCCCGAAATTGCCCTTTCCACTTATATTTGGAACGTGGCACTGCAGCCTGTCAAATTGCTGGCCGCTGTTGGCATAACTTTTGGCCTCATGAACAGCATGGTCGGCAAAATTTCTGCCAAGACAGAAAAAGAAGAAAGTAAGAAAGAGACAGCATAATCGTATCATAAGCGTTCTCAAACCAGATGAAAAAGGAGGGGAGCGATCCCCTCCTTTTTCACTTATACCTATATCTTGGCGCTGGATGTTCCTGTCATTGTAAGATTATGATAAATGAAGTATAATTTTATTATGGACAAATATGCAAGCAACGGGGAGACAACTGTGGATAACATTAGAATTTTGATTGTGGATGACCACACTATTTTAAGAATAGGGATCCGCTTGCTCCTCGACAGCCAGCAGGACATGGAGATAGTGGGAGAAACGGGTAGCGGTTTTGAGGCTCTTGATCTGGTTAAAGAGCTAAAACCCCGTGTTGTTCTGCTTGATATATCTCTTGACGATGTAAACGGCCTTGACATCCTACCTGAATTTAAAAAAGCCAATGAAAACGTAAGGGTTCTCGTTTTAACCATGCATGAAGACGAGAGCTTTCTTTTACAGACCTTAAACAGGGGGGGGGATGGTTATATCCTAAAAAAAGCTGCGGATCTGGAACTGATTACAGCAATCAGAGCCGTGAACCGCAACGAGATTTATATTGATCCATCCCTGACAAAATCAGTGCTGCGCAATATTTACGGCCATTCGGAAAAAGGCTCAAATAAAAAGGACAGGATTGAACAACCACTTAGTAACAGGGAAAAAGAGGTACTTAAACTGGTGGCAATGGGTTACACGAATAAACAAATAGCGAATAAATTACTTTTAAGTATTAAAACCATCGAAAGCCACAAAGCAAGAATAAAAGAAAAGTTAAATCTAAGCTTCCGCTCTGACCTAGTCAAATACGCAATCAGTAAAGGTTTATTATATGAGGATTAACAACCACATGTCGTCTTTTATTCTGACTCCTGAATTCTGAGTCCTGAGCAGTAATGCGTATTAATTACCTTTGTTCATTCAACACTCGGTTGTAGTAGAAAGAGGCATTTCTTTTATCCCCCAGCAGATCATACACTACTCCAAGTTCAAAGAGAATTTTGGTTTCAGCAGGATTCAGTGAAAAGGCTATTTTAAAGTTTTGCAAGCCTTTTTTAAATTCTCCCAGCAAGGCGTATGTTTTCCCCAGGTAGTAACAAATCTCCCAGTCCTGTGGCGAAATCTGTTTTGCTTTTTCAAAAGCTTCGCAAGCATCCTTATAGCGATGCATGTTATAAAAAACAGCCCCCATATTAAAGTAACCGGTAAAAAAAAGTGAATCCTCTTCCACCGCGCTTCTGAATTCGTTAAGTGCCTCATCGTATTTCTGTTCGTTTACATAAATATTCCCCATAGCGTTGTGTACCAGTGCTTTTAACTGTTTATCCTGGCTCAGAGCTTTTACCAGCCTCAATTTGGCCAGGGCTTTTTCGTTAAAGCCCTTCTGGCTGTAGGCAAGGCCGAGGCAAAAATGCCCGAATATATAGTTTGGCTCCAGAGCCACCAATTTTTCAAATTCGTGGATAGCTTCTTCCAGCATGGCCAGATCCCAGAATCCCATCCCTTTGCGAAAAGAACTGATACCCTGTTCGCTTTCCAGTTGGAAAAAGAGAGTTGGTTTACTACTTTTAATGGTGTTACTGTTACCCATTCTATTTTCTACGCTTTCCCGCTCCCCGCCTTGCTGCTCCCGATTCATATTCAGTCCATGCAAAAAATCATCTGGTAGCAAATCCGGAAGACTAAAATTATATGTTTTTTGTAATTCATTTACCCGTTCTTCAAAATTTAACCAGCATTTAACACATTCATCCATGATGTTGCGTAAATTCAATAGCTTCCCAGTCAGTTCTTCGATTTCTTTTTCTCCCAGGTTATTCTTAAAACCATCTTCGATTTCTTTTAAAGAATCGAAGACGATATCAAATTGATGAAAAAACACGATCAAACCTCCTTGCAATAAAATCTTTCTTTTGTTATACTCACCTTCATAGCGGTTATACATACAGGTAAATCTCTTATTTTTAGTTTAAAATATTGACGCTGAACCTAAAATAAGTTATACTATCTATTGTGCTAACCGGGCAAAAAGCACCTGCCGACGTAGCTCAACGGCTAGAGCAGCTGATTTGTAATCAGCAGGTTGCGGGTTCAAGTCCCACCGTCGGCTCCACAAATAACATGGAGAGGTACCCAAGTCTGGCCAAAGGGGGCAGACTGTAAATCTGCTGGCAGTGCCTTCACTGGTTCAAATCCAGTCCTCTCCACCATATTATTATAATATGCAAAGGGAGCTTTTTGCTCCCGAGCATGGGCCATTAGCTCAGTTGGTAGAGCACCTGACTTTTAATCAGGGTGTCGATGGTTCGAATCCATCATGGCTCACCAAATCTGCGAGAGTGGCGGAACGGCAGACGCGCTAGGTTCAGGACCTAGTGCCCGCAAGGGTGTGGGGGTTCAAGTCCCCCCTCTCGCACCAGCATATTCTTTAGCTCCCACCTTTTAAGTGGGAGCTTTTTGTTGAATAATTGGTTATCTAAAAGGAACTAATTGCCATGATATTAAAACATCTTTTTGTAAAATAATAGTAACATCCAGGAGTCGGGTGAGGAATGGAAAGGATAATAGGGCCAACAACAAATAAATGGCAGGAGAATCCCTGCCGGAAGCGAAATAATATTATAATATCCAGCAAATAAAGGTAATTTTGGAAAGGATGATTTCCATTGTCCATAATCAGAAACGGAAGCTTAGCCAATGCTGGACTGGAAAAAATTAATTGGGTAAAAGAGCACATGCCGGTGCTGAACGAATTAGCAAATGATTTCTCCCGCAACAAGCCTTTTAGTGGTCTCAGGGTAGCCATATGTCTCCACCTGGAAGCAAAAACAGCTTATATGGCGCTTGTCTTACGAGAGGCGGGGGCTAATGTAACAATTACGGGAAGCAACCCCCTTTCCACGCAGGACGAGATTGCTGCCGCCCTTGTAAAAGAAGGGGTGGAGGTATTTGCCTGGCACAATGCCACGCTCAAGGAATATGAGGAACACGTATACAAGACTGCAGCAAGGGGACCCCACTTGATTATTGATGACGGGGGAGATCTTATCTCACTGATACATAAGAAGTTCCCACAATTTTTAGCCCAGGTCTATGGAGGGGCGGAAGAGACAACCACCGGTCTGATTCGACTGAGAGCTATGGAAAAGGCTGGAGTGCTTTCTTTTCCCGTAATGGCTGTTAATGATGCCCTTTGTAAATATCTTTTTGATAATCGTTACGGTACAGGCCAGTCAGTCTGGGATGGGATTATGCGGGCCACAAACCTGGTGGTGGCAGGGAAAAATGTTGTTGTGCTTGGCTACGGTTGGTGCGGCAAAGGTGTGGCTATGCGGGCTTCGGGACTGGGAAGTCGCGTAATTGTCTGCGAGGTGAATCCTGTTAAAGCTCTGGAGGCTCACATGGATGGCCATCAGGTAATGCCTCTGATACAAGCTGCGGCAATCGGTGATATCTTTATCACCGTAACAGGGTGCAGCGGCGTGATCACGGGGAAGCATTTTGCTGCCATGAAAGACAAGGCTATACTGGCCAATGCAGGCCATTTCGATATTGAGATTGACAAGAAGCACCTGAACGCAGGCGATGGTCCCCGCCGTGTTCGCTCAAATGTTGATGAATATGTACTGGCGGGAGGTAAAAGAATCTTCCTCTTGAGTGAAGGACGCCTCGTTAACCTGGCAGCGGCCGACGGCCACCCGGCAGAGATCATGGATATGTCTTTCGGTTTGCAGGTGCTGTCTCTGCATTATTTGCTCAATAATAAAGGAACACTTGGGAAAAAGGTAATTGCCATGCCGCCGGAGTTGGACCGGCAGGTGGCCTTATTGAAGTTAAAAGGGTTACAACTTGAAATCGACGAGTTGAGCAAAGAACAAAAAGAATACATGGATAGCTGGGAACTGGAGGGGCATGAAGCTTGAATCCGGGAGTCAGAATTACGAGTGAACTCGTTTCAGCAAAGCTGAAAACATCGGGGAATCAAGTGGAGAGTCTACTCCACCTGATTGAAAAGGCCCACCTACGCTATGCTTAGAGGTGGGGGTCTTAAACCCAAAAGAAAAATCAGGATAAAAGAGCCAGCGAATTCACTTAAGATTGCTGGTATTGCTTAGGGCAAGTTGTTTCTTCCGTTATAATGCGGATAGAGAAAAGGAGGTGTTTCCGGCTTGTTTGCCGGGGTATACTTATGAAAGCAAGATTGGCCATTATCGGCGGAACGGGTTTCTATGATCCGGGTATGGTAGATAACCTGCAGCAGTTAGAGGTTAAAACATCTTACGGTGCAGTGCCGTACCAAATTGGCGATTATCACGGCAGAGAGGTTGTCTTCCTGGCTCGCCATGGTAAGGAGCACAACCTGCCGCCGCACCGCGTGAATTATCGTGCTAATATGTGGGCCCTGCGTAAACTGGGAGTGGAGTATGTGCTCAGCACAACGGCGGTTGGTTCGTTGCGAGAGGAGATCCCCCCGGGGATGCTTGTTGTGCTTGACCAGTTTATCGATTTTACGAAATACCGGGAACACACCTTTTACGATGGAACAGAAGGAGAGGTTGTACACACCGATTTCACCGAGCCTTACTGCCCTGTACTTCGTCAAACTCTCTCCCGTACACTGAGCCAAAATGGTGTTCCTTTTCGGGAGA
>SKTJ01000219.1 GCA_007122565.1 Syntrophomonadaceae bacterium
GATAACAGCTTCAGGGAGGACTTAAAACGCCTGGTAGGAACGGTGGCTTATTACGGGGCACTGAATTCTCTTGCCCAGTTGGTGCTGAAGGTGGTTTGCCCTGGCGTTCCCGACTTCTTCATGGGCAGTGAAATGTGGGATTTTAGCATGGTGGATCCGGACAACCGCCGCCCGGTGGACTTTGAACGGCGTATCAAGCTGCTGGCAGAGCTTCAGGATAAAGAGGTGGGGCCTGCCCTGGCCCAGGATCTCTTGCAGACCTGGGATGAGGACCGCCTTAAATTTTTTGTCACATGGAAAGCACTGAGCTTACGCCGTGGGAATGCCATGCTTTTTACTTCCGGAGCATATTTACCCTTGGACGTGGCCGGCCTCGCTCAAGGGCATGTGTGTGCTTTGGCACGGTATGCCGGCAATAACTGGGTCGTAGCAGCCGTCCCCCGGCTGCCGCTTCGCTTGACCGTGGGAGCCGGCACAGCGGAAATTCCGGTAGCCAAACCACCGGTGGGTGAAGCAGTCTGGGCAGACACTGCCTTGTACCTGCCTCCTGCTGCGCCTGCCCGGTGGCAAAACGTTTTTACGGGAGAAATCATCAGTGCTGCCCTGCAAAAGGATTCTGCATCAGCCCCAAACCCCAGCAATAACACATCCGGCACCCAATTATTAGCAATGGCTGAGGTACTGGGGAATTTCCCGGTGGCACTGCTCACGCCCACAGAATAATTAGAAAGACACGGCGCTTTCATTTGAACATTTTTTTAAACGCCCTGCCCGTGGCTTTTCCAGCTGCACGCCTTCCCAATCGCTTACCCATTTTGCCGGGGTTGCCGCTGGAAATCGCCTGAAAATCGCCCAGGAGCTTAGCCAGGGTATAAAGAAATCCCCTGGTTTTGTTGACGCTCATTTTTAATCAACTCCCCCTTTGGTTACATCTAAATATTATTTAATTCTTCACTTAAACGCAGCCAAGCGTTCGATGGCTTGCGGCGAGCCCAGGACAACGATAAGGTCATCCTGCTGTAACTGGTATTCCGCCGTGGGCTCGAATAGCTTATCGTCTTTGATGATACAGATAATTTTAATGAACCCTTTGTGCCTTATAGCCAGTGTTTCAATCTTTATGGGTGCATGCCGCCAAACCAGTTCACGAATCACGTAATTTGAAAGTTTGGGTAATATACCCATTCTCACCATAGCTACCTGTAAGAGTTGATAGCCCAAAAGTGATTCGGAAAGCACATGGTTGGCCCCAGCCTGACGCAGGCGATCTACGGTCTCTGCCTGAACTGCTCTGGCCACTACATTGATATTTGGATTCAACTGCCGGCCCGCCAAAACGGTAAAAGTATTAAGGCTGTCATTATTGAGGGTGACAATCAGAGTATCCGCTTCTTCGATACGTGCCTGATGCAGTATATGCGGCTTAGTAGCATCACCCACAACAAGCTTTCCGCGAAAGTGAAGCGGTCTGTTCACTATATCGATAACAACAGGGTAAATATCGACCCTGTTAAGCTCTTTGCCTGCTTCCTGTCCCACCCGTCCGGCTCCGACCAGTACCACATGTTCACCCGGTCCCGGCCCGCCGATATAAGAGGCCAGGCGGTCCACACTGTCGCTGGGACCAAGGACAATCAGGGTGGATTCATTTAATTTAGTGTCCGCAGAAGGAGTAGTTATGGCCCCATCCGTATGCCAGATTGCTGCGATGGTGGCCCCGGTTTTGTTACGGATTCCAACCTCGCCAATGGACTGGTTGCTGAACTCGTTGCGGGAACCAATGTGGATGATACTCGGTTTCAACTGTTTAATAATATTGGAAGATACATTTACGTCAATTAATTGCAAGAATTCCGTGGGGCTGGCATCGGCACAGATCCAATTGACTAGTTGCCGACCCAAGGTTTCCTCAAGGATAACCACTTCCTTTGCGCCGGCAGCTTGGGCCAACTGGGCCCGCTTATCGTTTTCCATTACAGCGAGCACAGGAGTGCGGCTCATTGTTGTAATACCCAGCGTAATATTAATGTTCTCCGTATCATCACTGGAAGCCACGACTACCTGGGCCTTGTCAACATTCAACCTATTTAGCCCCTCTTGATGGCTTGGATTGGCATTGATGCAATGGATTCCTCTTTCAATGAGTTCAACAGCTTCAGGTTGCTCTACAGCAGCAACAACATAAGGAATGTTGTTGCGTTTAATCAATTGAATGGTACGGCTAATCGTTTCGTTATATTTTGTAAAAACCACGTGCCCCGTCATTTTTGTAACGGTCGGTGCCTTGGGAACGATGCGACTTTCAATTAATGTTGCCATGAGCGTTCCGGCAATCATAAAAATCATAAATACGCCTGAAATCATTAAAATAATAGAGAGACCCATCATAGGATAGGAATTAAAGGGAAGCAGCTCGCCATAACCCGTTGTGGTAATTGTTTGCACAATAAAAATAGCTGCCTGGCCGATAGTGATTTCCCTGCCTTCAAAAACCAACATCATATATTTTACAAGGGGAACGAGCGCAATAATAATGATGATAAATAGGGAAAACAGGCGAAAAAGCAGCCATTGACTATAATCGGTAACACGGAACAGGCGGGATTTTCGTTCAGTGAAATCACTGTTTTTATCTTTCCGCCGGGCCAGCAATTTTTTATAATATTTCACAGTCTGATAACAACTCCCCCCAAAGCCTATTGTTCCACTGAAGCATGCTCCCTACCCACTTCTAGAGGATTGGTTCCAATCACTTACGGTACGATCACAAGGTTCGTCGTTACTCGTCTTTCAGCACCACCGGAAGGACGATTTAGTACTTTTCCATCATAGAAAAATGTACTGGAGGCCCCGCCATCCAGATTATAGGCATCGCGCACATTGAACTCCAGCAATTTGTCCTGAGCTTCCTCCAGGGTCACACCCGTGCTCCAGCCTTCTCTGCGCCCGTCGATCACAACAATCAGCAGATCGTCGTTTGCAAAATGCCCGATCAGGGTGCGGGGGTGCCTGGTGTTTGCCCAATCCCTGGGTATGGGCTGCTTGACACCGTCTTTTAATAACGTGGGCAAAAAGCTTGCGCCATGCAGAACATTTAGTTGGGCCAGTTGTTCCCTCGTTGTGATATGTCCGCCCACAAGCTGCCCACTGCGGTTAAAACCGATGAAACTGAGATCATGGTCGGAAAATGTGAGAACCTCCCCATCCACAACGGTAATACCGATGGGGTAATTAAGCCCTTCACTGTAAAAAAAGCCTCCCGCATTAACAGCCAATATACCTCCGCTGCGTGCTGCGGCTGCGCTGGTTGTTTCGCCGCGACTTCCGATCCGGTCTTCGGCCACAACCATTTTAATGGCATCAAGCTTATGCACACGCACTTTGGCCATGTAACCCCGGTATCCCACCTCTTCCAGCGAGTACACTTTAATTGTGGCATTTTCACCAAAAGTCTGCCCCAGCGGATCACCCAGCATATTGGCCAGCAGATAATCAAGCATATCACCGGAAGCGCTCCGCTGCTCACCGGAAGCTCTTAACATTTCCTGTAATACTCCCTGCTGCGCCTCATAAGCCTGTAGTTCACTGTACGCATCCTCGCGGATGAGGCGGGCTGCGAGAGTGGACATTTCTGCAGTGAGGCGGGCTTGCTGTATATTTTCGGTCAGGTTAATTATCTGGGAGTAGGTAAGATCTGCGTCTTCCTGCAAAGCTTCCTCCTGCAGCGCCAGTGTTCCCATCTCATTGAAAGTAAATGGCTGCAACTGGGCGTAGGCTATTCCCAGACCGAGAAACGGGGCTAGTAAGAACAATATAAATAATTGTATTTTAAAAAGCACGGACCGCATCCTCCAGTCTCTTCAATTGTGTCCTTAAAGAAGCTAACTGGTTATCCAGTTCCGCCATCCGTTCCTGCAAACTTAGGCGCGTCTGATCCGTCCCCGTGATTGTTTCACCGGTGAGGGCCAGTTCCTCCTGGATTAAGTTGAGCTCGCTCTGGATTTGCATCATTTCTTGATTGGAAAGCTCCAGTTCATTTTGAACGGCCTGCATCGCCCCGGCAATCCTTGCTTCGATTTGTTCATTTTCCAAAATTAATCCATCAATTTGACTAACAAAACGTTCTTCCATTTCCTGTAAATGCATTGATCCATAATAAAAACCGCCATAAACGATACCGGCCCAAAGCAGAATAACGAGGGCACACAGAAAAACTGTTTTGATCTTCCGGTCCCGTTCCTTTTTTCTGGCCTTAGCCTTAATATTTTCGTCCTGTTTCATCTTTTGAATTTTATTATAAGCTAAATCCCGATCATGCATAATTTATATCATCCTCCATTTATTGTATTGGTTTAAAGTTCCTGTATAATCATGTTAAAAGCGCCGCACGAGGCTTTCCAATATGGCCCGGGCTCCGCCTTTATCCAGGGGTTCATTGTTATTGCCGCATTTGGGGGACATGATACATTTGGGACATCCGTTCTCGCAAGGACAACGGGAGATTACCTCCAGACCTTTTTCTGCGAGTCTTTCGTAGTTTTGGAAAAGACGCTGCGAAATACCGATCCCTTCCGGAAAGCCGTCGTAGAGGAAAAGTCCCCGGGAAGATGCCACACTAACCCCACCCAGATCCCAGCGGTCGCACATGGCCAAAAGGGGCGCCACCCCGATTAGCAAGTGCTCCGTGGCGTGCAGGCCACCCTCAGCGTTAACGCCTCTCAGCTTTTTAAAGCTAACCCAAACTGACTCTGTGCGGTACTGGAGCAGCAAGGGGTTGTCCAGGACATTTTTATCGATCGTTTTGCTGAAAGAGCGGAGCACATAGCCGTAAACCTCCTCCGTCACATTTACTTTTCCATAATTTAATGTACAATCTCCAACCTTACGCGTCTGCATAATTTCATCTATTTTTACCTTGGTTTCCCGCAGTGGCGTTGTATACATATCCCTGTCATAAGGTTTGAGCGCAATAGTTTTTGCGTCTTCATCAAATTCAATAACCTGGTAAGAATCTGCCCTGTGCAGAAAAATAGCCCCGGGGTGAGCTTCATAATATGCCTGTCTCCGGCTCAACTCCTCCAAAACCTGTCCACCGCAATTCAACCTGTATGTATTCCCGTCAATATTACTCAGGTTAACTTGAAAAAATGAGCCTGCCCCATTATATGCATACTGTTTTAACGAAGTTGACGGACGCACGCCTCCTTTGCCACCTTTGATCAGGATAGATTGCTCTTTGATCAGTTCCCGAACAATAGTTTCATATTCACCGCCGAACCATCTGGCGTCTTCTTTTACGAGGGGTAGTTCTTCGGCGGCGCACATTACATGATTTTTTATAATCTGACAGTTACCCAGGGAAATTACTGCCTGCTCGCTTGGCTCTTCAAAAAGATAATGGGGGTTGGCCAGGATGTATGTATCCAGGGGGTTATCGTAAAGCATCTGCATAACCAAGCTTGCCTGTCCGGAACGCCCGGCCCGGCCGGCCCGCTGGTGAAAGGATGAGATTGTCCCGGGGTACCCCCCGATCACCACAGCATCCAGGCCTCCGATATTGACTCCAAGTTCCAGAGCATTGGTGGAGATAATCCCGGCAATGCTTTTTTCTTTAAACTTTTGCTCCAACTCTCTCCTTTCCTCGGGCAAATATCCTGCCCGGTAAGGAACAATCTTTGCGCCGTTCACCATTTTATTGGCCCAAGTTGCTGTTAATTCGGCCATTTTACGGCTTATGGAAAAACAGAGGGTCTGCAGGCCGCGCTGCACACAGGCTGCAGTCAAATCAGCCGTCTGGAGATGCTGCGAGCGACCCGGGGTAAACGAAGTGTCCCAAAAAAGGTAACTCTTTTTCCCCTGTGAACTCCCATCTCTGCTGATCAGTGTAAACTGTTTGCCGGTGAGGGACCTGGCATGTTCCAGGGGGTCGGCCATGGTAGCCGAAGCGATAATGAATTGGGGGTCGCTTTTGTAATACTCCAGGATTCTGAGCAGGCGCCGCAGCAAAAAAGCAACATTGGTGCCAAAGATGCCCCGGTACCAGTGCCCTTCGTCAATAATAACGAAACGCAGATTGCGAAAATATTCGGCCCACAGGCGGTGCCACGACAGGTACCAGTGCAAGGCATGGGGATTACTGAGGATC
>SKTJ01000013.1 GCA_007122565.1 Syntrophomonadaceae bacterium
CAAAACTGTTGCCGGCAGCCGGATTGGCCCATAAAATATGCTGTTCATTGTCGTGCAAGACAACAAGTTCCGTCAGGTTCTGCAAGATCAATGATTTTTCCTGTTGGGCTTCATGTAAGGCCGTCATGGTATCGTCTTTTTTTTCTGCCAGGGCACCAAAAACATAAGCAATCGCACAAAAAATGAAGGCACGGGTTAATGTCGAATAGGAGAGCAAACCATCCTGAAAATAATTGATTCCCACATGAAAAAAACCCAGAAAGGCTGCCACGTATAGCGCTTTTCTGTAATACCAAAGCCCGCCCAGTATGATGGGTAAATAAAATAGGTGGGTATAAACAATTTCCCAGCCATACAGGAAGTTGACAAAAAAGGATATCATCACAATAAATAGGATCATTGCAATCAAAATAATCAATTTGCTTTTTGAGTTAGCGGGAACAATCATTAATTCACATCCATTATTTAGCTAAAAAAACGTGAGCAAAACCATTTTAAACGATTAATACATAATTTCTACATATTTTTCGAATAATCCTCTTTCAGGCAACTCCTACTGCACAGAAATTCACACTAACGAATTCTTGCAATCTGAAATAATATCACACGTTCCCATCAAAACCCCACGATTTCCCATGTAATGCCCATATGAAATGAGCAAAAAAATGAGTGAAATGAGGTCATTGAAATGCGCATTTTTCTAATATTCAAAAATTGCCGTCCAAATTATAATGATACTAGCCTGCTTTTTCCGGGAAACGAGGAGAAGACTCATGATTGCGACAAAAGACTGTGTTGCCTTGCTCCTGGCAGGGGGTGAAGGCCGCAGATTGGGATCGTTGACCCGATTCACTGCTAAGCCGGCGATTCCATTTGGCGGAAAGTACAGGATCGTGGATTTCACGTTAAGTAACTGCATCAATTCAGGAATTCAAACCGTGGGGGTGCTCACCCAGTACAAGCCTCAAGTGCTAAACGCTCACATCGGCAGCGGTATTCCGTGGGGTTTAGACCGGCAAGACGGTGGTATAACTTTCCTGCCCCCTTGTATGAACAGAAAAGGTGAGCAGTGTTACAAGGGTACAGCCGATGCGATTTATCAGAATTTGCCATTCATCAAACGGTTTTCCTCCCGGTATGTTCTGGTCGTTGCCGGAGACCACATCTACAAGATGGACTACGCAAAAATGCTTACATACCATCGGGACAAGCAGGCCGATGTAACCATCGCGGTTATTGAGGTTCCCTGGATTGAAGCCAGTCGTTTCGGGATCATGAACACGAGTGTTGACGGACGGATCCTAGATTTTGAGGAAAAGCCGGAGAAACCCAGAAATAACTTGGCATCAATGGGAATATATATTTTCAGTTGGGACGTATTAAAGAAGCATCTGGAAATGGACCAGCAGAATAGGGCTTCCAGCAATGATTTTGGAAAAAATGTCATCCCTCAGATGCTTCAAGCCGGCTGCCGCATGTTTGCCTATCTATTTGATGGATACTGGAAAGATGTAGGAACCCTGGAAAGTTATTGGGAAGCCAACATGGATCTGTTAAAAGACAACCCCGAACTGGACCTTGCCGAACGAAACTGGCCAATCTATACGGCGGACTCAAGTGTGCCTCCAAAACGGATCCATTTTTCAGCCCGGGTTAATCGCTCTTTTGTCAATGAAAACTGCAAGATCCTGGGTCAGGTTCATCGTTCAATTCTTTTTCCCGGGGTACAGATCGGTAAGAATAGTGTCATACGGGATTCCATTATCATGGCTGGAACCACCATCGGTAATAATGTGGTGTTAGAGCGGGCTGTTGTAGGGGAACAAGCGGTTATTGGGGACGGGGTCTTTTCGACCAACTCGGACGAAGCCATTATTGTTGTCCAAGAAGATACAATTATTCCAAACGGTTCAATTATTGAAAACCACTCGGATAGGATATCTGTAGGAATGCTTTAGTTTCGCGTATGCAGAAAAGAGAAAAAGGAGGTTTTTATGAACATCCTATTTGTTGCTTCCGAAGGTGTGCCCTTTGTGAAAACAGGTGGTTTGGCTGATGTAATCGGTTCCCTGCCTATAGAGCTCAGAAATCATGGGATAGATATCCGGGTCGTCCTGCCCAAGTACGGAATGACTGCTCCTGAGCTATGTAAAAAAATGAGCGTGCAAAAATGTTTTGCCGTTACTATGGGCTGGAGATATCAGTACTGCAGTGTTTTGGAAGCCAAGCAGGATGGGATAACGTATTATTTCATCGGTAACGAGTACTGTTTCAACCGCAGCGAGCTTTATGGGTATAAAGACGATGTCGAGCGGTTTGCATTTTTTTCTAAAGCTGTTCTGAAGTCTTTACCCTACCTGGACTTTAAGCCCCAGGTTATTCACGCCCACGATTGGCAATCCGGGCTTTTGAGTGTATTTTTGAAAAATCATCATAGCCGCGACCGTTTTTATCGCGATATTCGCACGGTTTTTACCGTGCACAATCTCTATCACAAGGGCCTTTTTCCCAAAGAATACCTGGAAGACCTGTTGGAACTGGACCCGGCGCTCTTTTCAATCGATGGGATTGAGTTTTATGGTCAGTTAAGCTTTTTGAAGGGCGGCCTGGTTTTTTCCGATTATATTACAACGGTAAGCCCCACCTATGCCCAAGAGATTAAGACCTCGTATTATGAGGAGAAACTGGAAGGGCTGCTCCAAAAGCGAAGCAACCGGCTAAAAGGAATTATCAATGGCATTGACTACAGCCGCTATAATCCCGCGACGGATCCGAATATTTTCGTTCAGTACACGAATTCCATGTCGGCCAAGGCAGAGAACAAGATTCAGCTCCAGGAAATGCTCAACCTACCTAAAGACAAAAAAATACCGGTTATTGCTTTCATCGGTCACCTGGTTGAACATAAGGGGCTAGAGCTGATCACCGGTGCACTGAAAGATATTCTTGTCAAGGATGTCCAGCTGGTATTTTTGGGCACCGGGAGCTGGAAGTATGAATCTTATTTACAGCAAGTGGCCCGACATTTCCCTGATAAAATTTCGGTAAATATTCAGTTAAACGATTCACTGGCACGAAAAATATATGCCGGCGCGGATATATTCATCAGACCTTCAAAGTTCGAACCTTGCGGTCTCAGCCAGATGATCGCCATGCGTTACGGCACAATACCCCTGGTGCGGGAAACAGGTGGATTAAGAGACACCGTAACGCCTTTTAATCAATTGACCGGAGAAGGCAACGGGTTTAGCTTTAAAAACTACAACCCACAAGATATGTTCAATACGATTTGTCAAGCCTTGGAGTGTTTTAAGGATAAAGAAACCTGGAAAGTCATAGCTAAAAATGCCCAGGCGGAGGATTTCAGCTGGAAGGGACCGGCGCAGGAATACATAGACATATATCGGGGGCTGCTGGAGGAAAAAGCAGGATATTGCTGGGATGGCTTCGATTACGTCAGAAAAGAAGGCGCTTATAAAATATCTTAATGGAGGGTTAGTGATGAAAATATTAGCTTGCACCGATGGGTCGGAACAAAGTATTAAAGCCATGGGAAAAGTGTTGGAAATCGCAGAAGAGAAGAAAAATGTAGAAATAACGGTGATCCATGTCATGCCCATGTACCAGGCTTTTTTTACAGGGTACGAAATCTCATCTGAGATGGTAAGGCAGTGGGATGAGTGCAGAAGGGAAGAAAGCAATAAAATACTGGACGAGGCCGTGAAATGCTTTGAGGCAAAAAATATTCATGTTAATACCTTGTCAAAAGAAGGGCACCCTGCCGATACCATTTGCAACGTGGCGTCAGAAATGGGATGTGATCTGATAGTTATTGGAAGCCGTGGCTTAAGCGGTCTTAAAAAGTGGATTCCGGGCAGCATAAGTAATGCAGTTGCCCAACAATGTAAAACCAGCGTCATGATCGTAAAATAAACATTGCTGTTCCTGTGTTGCTTGATGCTGGAATCCCTCGGGCATCATGTGGAAGAGGCCTCTCCGGACCTGACGGAGTTACAGGACCTGTTCATGCCTATCATTTATGTGAATACCGCCACCACCTTCAAAATGCTGCAAATACCGTCGGAAATGTACGAAGAACTGACTTCTAATGCCCTGCAGTTGGCTTTCAAGGGTTTTGACGTTTCCGGGGTGGAGCCAGGAGGGGAATCTGCCGGTCGGCCTTCAAATCGTTGGACCAACGGCATCGGAGGACCGCCTGATTTCCCTCTCCGCTCAATTTGAGGCCGCCCGGCCGTGGCATTCCAGGTATCCTGAATGATCTTCGAAAGTCTCCAAGGTATAACGAAACGGTAATACACATGGCTATAAATCAGCCGGCCTTTTATAAAGGCCGGCTTTTTACCCGGGTGCGCGTTCATTTGGCGCAAAGTTTAGGCAAGGGCAGGAATTAATAAGCAATTTGACGAAGTATTGCCTATTGTTTTGTTTTTTCGGCATGGTTTTTTTGTTTCAGGAGGAGACGGTTGGGTGATATTGAAAAAACGTTTTACTATCAAAGGTGAAGTTTTTTATTTAGGGCTTCTGTCTTCCTTGTTAATCCTATTGGTTTTTGGTTTTTTGATGTTCACAAGCCTGTTTAATATAAGCATAGATAATGCAAAACAGTCCATCAAGGAAACCAATATGCAAATCAGCGTATTTACCGAGGGGTATTTTACTGAAGTAACCAATACCTTAAAAGCGCTGTCAAACAACCTGGATATCCGAAGCGCCATGGGCGGCGATGAGCAGATAAAACAAAAAGCATTGGCGACATACTTAGATTTTTATACGACGAACAAAAACATTGCGTATATCTATTCAGGCTATGAAAACGGGCTTCTATTAATCAATGACTATACACCTCCGGCAGGCTACGACCCCGCCAGCAGGCCCTGGTACGTGGCAGCAATGGAAAAAAGCCCGGAAATATCCATCGGGCTGCCCTATCAAGAAGCAAACACAAATGAATGGCTTATTTCACAATCCAAAGTACTGCTGGATTTAAAGGGAAAGCCCGTAGGTGTTATTGCCCTTGATGTTTCTCTTGAAAGTCTTATCGAGTTGTTGCATGAAAGACACATGTTTAAATCCCAGCGCAGTTATGTCATCGACCGGGAAGGGAAAATTATCATTCACCCCGACGAACAAATGATTGGTCGGATAGTAGCAGAAGAAGTTAATAACATCATACCTGACAGGCAAGGCGAGCTGACATACACCATTGATAACACGAAAAAGTGGGCCTTTTTTAACACCATTGACTCGACGGACTGGGTTCTCATAACAGATGTTAAGCGCTCGGAAGTATTAAACCCTGTAATTACACGCTTACTTCTTTACAGTTTCAGTATTGTGCTGCTGTCTGCAGTGCTGGGTACGCTGCAAAGCAAAATATTTGGCAAACGATTTGCGGAACCCTTAACTGAACTGGGTAAACGTATTTCCGACATAACGGCTGGCAGATCCATTGATGATACAACGTACAGGTATTCCAACCATGAAATCGCGAAGATCGCAAACAATATTGAGCAGCTTGCGGAACATTCGCTAAACAAAAAAGCCAATGAGTTAAAAACAATCATTGAATCAACCCAGGAAGGCATTTTAGTTGTAAACGATAAACAAGAGGTCATCTATATAAACTCCCGTTTTCAGGAAATGTGGAACATTTCACAAGAAGTGCTGGATTCAGGAGTGAATCAAATACTCACTCATGCCATTGTTGACCAACTGGTGGATCCCACCGGTTTCCTGGAAAAAGTGCAAAAAATAAATGTCTCAGACAAAGAGGCCATGGACACCATTCATTTTAAGGATGGTCGGGTTTTCGAATGCTTTTCCTGCCCCCTTATTGACAACGCACAGATTGTCGGCAGAGTGTGGAGTTTTCGTGATATCACTGAACGTAAGCAGTCTGAGCAAAAAATTTATGAATATACCAGAGAGCTGGAGTATAAGGGTATGGAGCTGGAGCGGATCTATCAGCAGTTGAACAAAGAAATAGATAAAGCTCGATATATTCACGAGCGAACCCTGCCAAAAACCCTTCCTAAAATCCAGGGCATCTCCTTTTCGGCCCACTATCAGCCTGCCAAAAG
>SKTJ01000003.1 GCA_007122565.1 Syntrophomonadaceae bacterium
AAAGATACCCATCGCCAGGTTTTGTTCCCCTTCCACGTGGAGCCACGCATGCAGGCGGGATTGGGGACACATAGCCGACCAGGGACGGATGGCAAAACCCCCTTCCCCTTTTTTCAGGGTCTCCTGCCACAGTCCCGTCTCCTGTATTTCAATCTCTACCTCAATACCCACTTCCCCCAACTGGGCCTGCAGGATTTCTGCGATAGACTGGTAGGGCCAGCGGCCGACCAGGGCAGAGGACAGGAGAAACTTCACCTGAAATTTTTTCCCGTCTTTTTGCAGGGTTCCATCACCTGAATCATTCCATCCCGCTTCCTGCAGCAGTCCCCTGGCCCGCGTGGGGTCATTGAAGGTGAAAAGCTCCCCATCATGGAGCCATTCCTGCTCCGAATAGGGAATTACACTGGTCATAACTTTACCGTAACCTTCCAGTACATACTGAACAATACTATCAAGATTAATGGCATGCATAACTGCCCTTCTTACCAGCACATCGTCAAGAGGCCATTCCCGGGTATTCAGGCTCATGTAATGAGGAACCGCCCCTGCCACTGTTAAAAGCTCTATCCCGGGGTGCTGTTGCAGCGTAGGCACCTGCTCCGGAAGCACCCCCCCCGTATCAATAATCATATCGATTTCTCCCGCTTCCAGGGCCATCATCCTGGTGGTTGGATCCTGGATAAACTTTAAGACTACCTTCTCCAGATTTGGCAGGCCACCCCAGTATTGATCATTTCTTAACAGGACCATTTCTTCCCCCGGTAACCAGCTGTCCCGCATATAAGGCCCCGTACCCACAGGTTCCAGTACTTTACCGTCGTCATCTACAAATAGGGGATTGATCATGGCAGAACCGGGCCATGCCAGAGCATAAAGAAAGGATGCAAAAGGTTCATTGTGCGTGACTTTGACCTCATGCTCATTCACAACTTCTATCTTAGCTAAAGAGCCAAAACGCCCCGGGGACATTTCTGAGATTCTCCATAAGTTTTTCACAACTGCATCGGCATCAAAAGGGGTGCCGTCATGAAACTGCACACCTTCTTGCAGATAAATGCTCCAGCTTAAACTGTCCCCGGATGTTTCCCAATATTTAGCCAGTCCCCCGATTAGGCCCTGCGCCGGATCATTAAAAACCAGTGTTTCCAATACCCGCGTCAGGGGAGGGTGTGCCCCGTAGCCGTACTGATCCCCGGCGTCCCTTCCCAACCCTGCAACCAATTCCTGCGGGACATGGGGTTGAACTACCTGTCCTGTTTTTTCTTCACCCGGTGGTGTTTCCACATCCGCCGGTTTTGCAGCACAACCCCACAACAAACCTGGCAGGAGCAACAAACAAAGGCATAAAACAATCAACTTTTTCAACATCATCCCGTCCCCTTTATTTTTTATATTAAATTTAAAATTTCCAAAAGGTTGGCATAAGGTCAGGTTCCTCTTCTCCTCAGGGGTGCCAGCGCGAATCCACGGACCAGACAATCATCCCCAGGCGAGCTTTATACGGTTCACGGAAAAGCCCGTTCACCAAGCGTTTTTCCACGTAAGCGGAAATAATTTGTTCCACTGCCGGCGTTATTGCGAGGAAATTATGAAAATAATCACAGAGTGCCTCAACGGTTTCTGCACCGGAACGTTCTTCCACCCATGCTTCGTTCCACACTTCAAGTGAAGGGGTGTAGCCGGAAGCATACAGGTAATTTAAGGGCACAATAATCTCATGCTCCGGCAGGGGCATGGTTTCTTCCATAAGTATTTGCCACAGCTCATCCCGAGCCGTACTGGTCCGTTTTCCCGCAAAGGCGCACAAAAAGCACCATTTGCGTGAAGCGGTGATCATATGCTCCAGTGTCTCCGTATTACGGATCCCGGGGACAAGGGAAGCAAAAACAAGGTCAAAACTGCCTGCCATGCCGGAAGCATGGGGGTCAATCTTTTCCCAGGGGGTATAAAGGTATTTAATATGCCTGAAGTGTCTTTTTTCCACCTCAGCTACGAGTTTTTCCATGACCGCTTTGGCCGGTTCAAGGGCAGTAACACGCCCCCCCTGCTCCAGGAACGGTAAAGTAAAGTTCCCTGTGCCGGCACCGATATCCAGTATTTCTTTACCCCGTATTTCCACTCCCTGCCCGGAAAGCCACGCCAGCACCTTTTTGACCCGGTTAGCCGTATGCTGCTCCTGCGTCTGGCAGGCCATGCGCCCGGCATACCTGTTCCAGAAATCGAGCATTGAAACATCTTTGCGGCGCCTGGCATTGAAGGAAGTATGGATCACTTCATCCCATGCTTTTTGCCAGAAGGCAGGATCCTTTGTTTCGGATAGCAGGGAAACAGGCCCCCCTTTTTCCAGCAGTGTTTCTTTCCACACAAGCAATCACCCTTCCTGATGGGTCTCAACCTGATAACAGCCGTTCCATATCCTACCACATATGTACTTACAGTATTACAAATTTATATTATGTGCTACACATGTCTCAAAAAAAATGCCGTCCCCGGACAGCCACCACTGACATAATTAACCATGGGAGGTCCACCCGTCAGTGTTATGAATAAATATATCATGCCACAGTGCCTTGTAGTTGTTTTCGCCACCGCCTATAAAACTCCTGCTTCCCCGGGAAAAATTTAGTGATAACATGGCTAAAATTGTTATCAGGAAAAAACAGGATAATAAAGGAGTTTTTAGGATCAGTAAAGAATTAATAATAATATGTTTAAAGACAAGATTACCTTAACATTAATCATCTTGAATATTATACTGGCCGCGCTGGTGGGGATTTTGCTCCAACCCTATCCTCTCAGCTCCGGCAATATAGGAGAGTCAGCCCCGGTTGTTAATGATGAACCGGAGCATCACTCTGATGCGGCCCCTGAGAACGGCCCAAGCCCAATAAAAATTTGTCTCGATCCCGGGCATACAATCGGCACAGGCAATGGCAACCGTTCTTATTTTGGTGAAAGTGAAAGCGAAATTGTCTGGATTATGACGTTAATGCTTGAATCAAAGCTAACTGAACTGGGCTATGAAGTGATCAAAACAAGATCCGATCCTTATCAGGAAATGACTCTCCCGGAACGATCTAAAATAGCGAATAACTTCGACGCCGATCTGTTACTGAGCCTCCATTGTGACCTGGGCAATCAGTCCGGTTATGCTTTTTTCGTGCCGGACAAGCCCGGCACGAATGAGGATAAAACCGGCCCGCCCTCGGAGGTTAGCAAGCGCAGCAGGGAATTGGCGGAACAACTGGACCGTGAAATAAAGCAGGTTGGCCCCATAAAATCCCGTGGTGTTAAATCGGAAGAGTTTACCTATGCCGGGAACCTGCAGGGCGCATTAACCATTTCCATCTATGCGGAAGTACCCATCATCACCCTGGAGCTTGGTTTTTTGGATAACGAAATTGACGGCCCATTTTTAGCCTCTGCAGCAGGGAAAATACTCTGGGTCGAAACCCTGGCCCAGGCGATTAATGAAGTTTTTAAGGATTCAGGAGCCAGAAGTGAGGCGTCGGGAAAAAGATAAAAACATTTCACGCTACACTGATACATAATCAGGGGCTCCGGCGATCCTGCCCGGCCGCCCTTAAAACCACCGTTACATCGTCCGCCAGAGTTAACCACGGGCGGGCGCAGCCCCGCCCCGTCTGGTTTTTGCCATGTGCCCCCTTGCCTCCTGCTCCTGTTTTTTGCATCTCTTGCCTCCTGTTTCTTGCCTCCTGCTTCTTACTCTAGCAGGTATTTGTCACTTTGTGAAGAATCTTGTAAGTGATACTATTCTTGCCTGAAGAGGGATTTGATCACATTGAAGCTGACAGTTTTTATAATCCTGTTTTTAATCCTGGTTGGTATGATGTTCGGTATTTATGTCCTTACGGACTTATCCAGTGAGCAGAGCTACATGGAAGAAGAAATGGGGGAGGACGCTCCCGCAGTGCAAAAGGCGGTTGCCGGTGCTCCTGAATATTTAGCAGAAACAGTTCTGCTGGAACTACTCATGGCAGATTACAGCGCCGCGGCAACCCAGGAATTAAAGCAGATTGCACAGCAAACAGACGTTGTCGGTTACCTGGCAAACCTGGCTCTGGCGGAAAGAAGCGGGGAGTTGGCGGAAACACCGGATCTTTTCTACAGGCGGGCCCTTTCAATACACGATACTGCGGATGTGCGTTTTCAACTGGCAGCATGGCTGGCTGAGCATGGTCAAAAGGCGGAGGCCATAACTCATTATCTTATCTTGCTTCCGGATCGGGGGGCTATGCACGCCCTTGTGGAACTGGATGCGGATGTGGCGGAAGTTACCCGCTACCTGGTTGAAGGCAGCCACTGGCAACGAGCAGTTGATTACATTAAAGAAGCCCTGGCAGATGAAAACATGGATGCAGATTTAAGATTGAAGCTTACTGGCTGGCTGGGACAAAGTTATGCCGCGCAGGGTGACTATGGACAAGCCCTCCCTTATTTGGATGAAGCATACGGGGGCGGCCTTACCGGTTTTGCCTGGTGGTATGCCCGTACCCTGGAAGCCACTGGCGCCACTGCGGCCGCCGCTTCCATTTACGCAGAGCTTGGCGAGCCCGGTGCTTACCGCCTCGGGCTTATCCTGCGGGATCAGGGAAAAAAGGAAGATGCAGCCCGCACCCTTGCACGGAGTGATAATCCTGCAGCCCAGTGGCAGGGTGCAAGGTTATGGGAAGAACTGGGTTACCCGGAGCTGGCGGTGGAGATTTACCGGGAGATAGCCCGGGGTGAAAGCAGGTACAAAGACGATACAGCCTACAGGGCTTATATCCTCATGGAGCGGCATGGACTGGCAGGTGCACAGGAGATGCTGGAAATCCTCATGGAATATCCGGCCTGGGCAAAGCGGGTGACCGGGGAAGCTGTTTTTGAGACTATTGCCACCCCTGATTATGAAAAGCCCCGTTTTATCATGGTTACAGAGGCTCTGCAGAAAAGCGGGCGCCGCGAAATGGCAGAACTGGAACTGGCCATCGGAGAGGCCGGGGCGGATCTGACAGAAATGCTGGCCCTCGGTGACTGGTATCTGGAGCAGGGGGATGTCTTCCGCGCCACGCGCTGGGGGATAAGATCCCTCAATACTGAAAAGACGCAGCACGGTTACTACCTGGCCTATCAGCGGCCCTTCGGGGAACTTGTCCTTGAAGCGGCCCGGGAATACGAACTGGAGCCCCATCTCATCTGGGCTGTAATGCGGGAAGAGAGCCACTTCAGGGCGGATGTCTTCTCCTGGGTGGGAGCAGGGGGATTAATGCAGATCATGCCTGCAACCGGCCAGGAGATCGCCGGCAGGAAAGGTGTGGAGGTTACGGACAGGGATCTTTTAAAACCGGAAATCAATATTGATTTTGGGGCCTTTTACCTGCGCTTAATGCTGGACAATTTTGACGGTGATGTGGACAAGGCCCTGGCCGCATATAACGGTGGTGGCGGCAACGTTCGGCGGTGGAGCAGCAGCCCCCTCGGTACCACCCCTGCAGATTTTCCCACCGCGATCACTTTTTTGGAAACAAGAGAGTACATAACGAAAGTTCTCAATTCCTATCATACCTATAACTGGCTCTACGGCGCAGCAGGCGAAAATTAACAGAATTCAATTGACTTATTGCTGCCAGATTAGGTATAATCATTGTAGATACATAATTTCAATAAGGAGTGTCCTCTAAATGCGAGTTAAAGTTCAAAAATGGGGTAACAGCATCGCTCTTAGAATCCCGAAATCATTTGCCCTTGAGACCTCGCTAAAATATGGTTCCGTAGTGAACCTCTCATTGCACAATGGAAAACTAATAGTCGAACCGGTAGCCCCTGAAGAATATAAACTGGAAAACTTACTCTCTGAAGTTAAGGAAACAAATATCCACGCATCACCATCAGATGACGAACCAATGGGGAAAGAGGTATGGTAATGACGCAAGGCTACATCCCTGCAAAAGGTGACATTGTCTGGTTGGAGTTTTCCCCACATGCCGGCCAGGAGCAAGCAGGACACAGACCCGCCCTTTGCATTTCACCAAAAGAATACAACGAAAAAGTTGGTTTGGCCATCTT
>SKTJ01000281.1 GCA_007122565.1 Syntrophomonadaceae bacterium
AGTTCGGCCATCATATCCGCCAGTATTTTTCTGTAAATAAATTTATCCGTAACCTGGTTGATACTGGCTTCAAATTTTAGCTCCAGGGGAGGCCGCTGCGGAACGGGTATTTTAAATTTTGCTCCCTCCTGCTCCATGGTGCTCATGTTTTTTTCAACATCTTTCAGGAAACGGTCCAGTAACAGGCTGAAATCCCGGTCATGCACAAAGTTTTGATAAAACTGGATGGTTTCCAGGCTGTTATACCTTATCCTTAACCAGTTCCAAATGTTGTAGGCTTCCTGAATATCAATTTGCTCTGTATTGCTTCTTGCTCTTTTAAACAGGGATACGGGCATCATCTCATCTCCTTTGGAAGGTAATTAGCTAAGCAAACATTTTAGTTTTTCCTAAAACGGCCGTTTTATTGCAAAAACCAGGTTGATTCCTGCGCTTTCGCAGCACAGCGAATATCTGCTCGGTGCCGCCCCGCGCTCTTTTAAACAGGAAACGGGCATACCAATGATCCTCCTTCTGAGAATCTTTTAAGTATGCCCGAAAATATACAATCTGAAAACAGATCGGTTAAGCACCCGTTTTAACGGCATGTATTTTTTTGGAGAATTCCTTGATGTCCCAGGGCTTTTTAATTACTCCTTTGAAGCCATATGCAGCATAATTGGCCATTACCGGATCGTCGGCATAGCCGCTGCAAACGATCCCTTTCACAGCAGGTTCCTTTGCCAGCAATTGTTTAATCACATATTTACCCCCCATGCCTCCCGGAATGGTCAAATCGAGTACCACTACGTCAATAGGCCTGTTCTCTGCTGCGGCCTCAAGGTACATGGCTATCGCTTCCGCGCCGTCGGCGGCCAAATGAACTTCGTAGCCGAGGAATGTCAAAATCTCGTCCACCGCTTCCCTCATGTCTGCTTCATCATCCATAAACAAGATTCGGCCTGTGCCGTAAATAATATTATCCTCTTCTTTGTTTACCGGCGTTGCCTCACTGCAGGCGGGAAGATAAACATTAAAAGTGGTCCCCTTTCCCACTTCTGATTCAGCTTGAATGTAGCCCCCGTGGTTTTTGATGATATGGTAAGAAGTGGCCAGGCCCAAGCCGCTGCCTTCTCCTTTTGTGGAGTAAAAGGGTTCATATATTTTTCCCAATAGCTTTTCCGGAATACCAGGACCCTCATCGGTGAGAGAGAGCTTAATATATTCCCCTTGCGGCAAAGGAACATGTTCCCCGTTAATATTACCGGTAAAGGAGATGTTCTCCCCTTTAACCTTGATTGTGCCCCCTTCCGGCATGGCCTGCACAGCGTTAAGCACAATATTGTATAAAACCTGGGTAATCTGCCCTTCATCGATTTCCACCGCATGGAGCTCGTCAGGCAAAGCAAGCTCGTACTGCACATTGGAACCGCTTAAGGCAAAGCTGATGCTGTCGCTGACTAATTCTCTGATTAACACCCTTTTTTTAACCGGTGATCCCCCTTTGGCAAAGACGGATAGCTGACTGGTTAGATCTTTGGCGCGCAGCGTTACTTTCTCCATATTTTCCAACTTCGCGTATACTTTTTCCGGACTGTCTATATATGCCATTGCCAATGAAACATTCCCCAGCAGCGTAGCCAGGTAATTGTTAAAATCATGGGCAATACCGCCGGCCAATGTCCCCACGGCTTCAAGCTTGTCCCTATTCAGAAGTTCCTTTTCCATTTTTTGACGTCGCGTAATATCATAAGCACTAATCTGCACGGCCACCTCGCCCCGGTAGGTAAAAGGGATTAAATGCAGTTCAACGTCAACAGTTTTATCTTTCAGGGAAAGAAACCTCACCGGAAAGGATACATTATGGGCCCGGCCTTCAATAACTTTGCGCATATTTTGCACAAAGAGCTCTTTGTATTCTGTATGTAAAAATTCCAGGATATTTTTGCCCAGCAGAGAGCGGGGATTTACAGCATGCAGCAATTTTGTAGCAGCAGTATTACTGAAAACGATTTCTTTTTTATATTGGCCAAAAACGGCTACGGGGAGTATATCTACAATTTGGCGAAAATGCTCTTCGCTTTCCTGAAGGGCTGTGTTGGCTTCCTCCAGTTCCTCAGTGCGCGCTTTTACCCTTTGCTCCAACTCAATCTGCACTTTTTTGAGCACCGCTTCCGCCCTTTTGCGGTCACTTATATCGATGAACACGGCACGAAAGCCGTCGGCCTCACCCTCACTGCTGAGCACCGCCGTCATCTCGAGGCGCGCCCAGAAGCCAGGGCTGTCACCATAGCCCATGCGCAGCTCACATACCTGCTGTGACCCTGCCTGCAGTAGCTGTTTGCCGTAAAGGTAGTAGCTGTCCTGGTCTTCCCTGTTGATCAGGCGGGTGAAGGGCCGGCCAAGCAGATCCCCCCTTTCCTGCTGGAGCAGCCGGGCAGCGGTGAGGTTCGCTTCCTGAATCAGCCCGTCCCCATCGAGTGTTAAATACCCTACCGGTGCCAGGTCATACAGCTCAAAATAGCGGGCGCGGGATGTTTCCAGTTCCAGCTGGGCGCGGCACAAATCCTCATTTTGCATCTCTAATTCCACTTGATGGATGCGCAACTCCTGCAATAGTTCCACTGCCTGAGCAGGCGTCAGGCCTGTCAGGATTTCCGGAATCATTGTAGATTTACCGATTAAACTTTCCTCTGCTTTACGGCGCAGCACACTGAATGCTGTGTTGGGATTGTTGTTACTACCCGTCATTTCCTCCTCTCCTTTCTATTCATTGGAATCTGTTAACCCTTCCCAAGGCCCCGTTCCGTAACAGCTATGGCATACGTTTCCCCGGACTTATTGATTAACGGCGTAGCGGTTAACCACACATCAATGATTGTGCCGTCCCGGGTGAGGCGTTGTGTTTGGAACGGGGTTATCTTCACCTCACCAGCCAGTTTTTTAATCACAGCCAATGTCTCCTTTTGTTTAGCTTCGGGAACGACGTCATGGATGGTCATGCTAAGGGCTTCCGCTTCGCTCCAGCCGTATAATTTTTGCGCTCCCGGGTTCCAGGCCAGGAAGCGCCCCTCATAATCCAATACAGTAACAGCATCACTGGCGTCTTTAACAACAACGGCCAGGCGGTTTGCAGAACCCTGCAATTGCTGCTGTACTGTGATATCAACAAACGTAAGAACCGCTCCTTCGATCACGTTCTCCAACGTACGATAGGGGAGGATGCGCATGAGGTAGATTAATCCGTCCCGCGTCTTCAACTGCCGCTCCTGGGGCTTTAGTGTATCGAGGACAGCCTGTACATCCTCCACAAGGTGATCATAATCCACTATGTTTGCAGAAATGTGCCCGAGGGGCCGTCCCAGATCAGCATCGATCAAGTTTATCACTTTGGTGGCCGGGGGTGTAAAGCGTTTAATGCGCTGCTGCAGATCCACAAAGACGGTCCCCACGCCCGTACCGGCCAGCATGTTGTGCATATCGTTGTTGGAGCGGGACAGTTCTTCAATACTCTGTAGCAGTTCCGCATTGACCGTACTTAGTTCTTCGTTAACTGACTGCAGTTCTTCGCGGGAGGTCTCCAGCTCCTCATTGGTGGATTGGAACTCCTCGTTGGTGGACTGGTATTCTTCATTGGATGTCTCCAATTGTTCGATAATAGTCTGGAGATGCTCCTCCTTGTTGCGCAACTCCCGTTCCATGGCGACGATCTGAGCATCTTTTTGCAGATCCGGATCCTGTGCGGCCGCCACTTCCTGTGTGGAGTTCAATACTTCAGGCAGTTTGACCTCCTCAAAAACGACCATCAGCAGGTGGGGCAACGGATATTGGTCTTCCGTAATGGGACTGACTGTTAAATTTACCGTAATGGCCGCGCCGTTTGTCCGAACCCGCAGTCCCTGGCAGTATACAGGCACTTTTTGTGCCATTGCTTTACGCATGGCTGTGGTCAGTTCCAACCGCAAACCCTCCCGGGCCATCTGCAGGATATTCATGTTCATTTCTCCCTGTGCCGGTTCAAGGTATTTGCCGGTGCGGCCATGAATATAGAGTATTTCCCCCCTTTCGTTAATCACCACGCAGGCCGGAGCAAACTGGCGTAACAGCACCCTTTCAATCAATTTGCTCATACTGGCGTTTTCTCTGTCGTCGGCAGTCCGTCCATGCGCAGATTTAACTGCCTTCCTTTGTATCAGGTCATATTTTTTCATAAACAATCGGGGGGTCACGATCCCCTTGCTTTGGTAAATTTTGTATTTCTGATCGATGGTGTTAAATAGCTCCATAAATTCGCCGAGGGTTTCGGAACTGCCCAGGAAAAGAAAACCGTCCCGGTTTAAAGCATATTGAAAAAGGTACAGCACTTTTTTCTGCAGTTCCCCATTCATATAGATGAGCAGGTTGCGGCAGCTCACCATGTCGAGCCGGGAAAAGGGCGGGTTTTCGAAAACGTTTTGCTCCGCAAAGATCAGCATATCGCGGATTGTTTTTTTGATCTGGTAGCTGTGGTTGTCCAGCGTGGGTGTAAAAAAGCGGGCCAGCCGTTCCGGGGAGATATCGTCGGCAATGCTGGCAGGGTAAATACCGGAGCGGGCTTGTTCAATCGCCCGGCTGTCAATATCTGTGGCAAATATTTGCACTTGATAATATGCTTTTAATACGTCCAGATGTTCCTGGATCAACATGGCAATGGAATAGGCTTCCTCACCACTGGAACAACCGGGCACCCATACCCGTACAGCATCGCCGGGGCTTTTTTCGTTAAAGAGGCGCGGAATTACCTCATTTTTCAGCACCACAAATGCTTCTGCATCACGGAAAAAACTGGTGACACCAATAAGAAACTCACGAAAGAGCTCCTTCACCTCCAGCGGGTTTTGTTCAAGGTAACGGATATAATCATCAAGCCGCTCGATCTGTTTGACAGCAAGGCGCCGCTCAATGCGCCGGCCCAACGTGTTCTGCTTATAACCGGAAAAATCGTGGCCCGTTTGGGCACGCAGCAGGGAGTATATTTTGAGCAGTGCGTTTGCATTTATTTGATCAGGGGAGGAGACAAGCTTTGGTGTATTTAAATAAGGATGCCTGACGTACGCGATAAGCTGTGGCGGCATCTCCTGCGGCGGCAGCACTAAGTCCACCAAGCCCGTGGCGATGGCGCTGCGCGGCATACTATCATACTCGGCAGAACCGGGATCCTGCACCATCGCCATCCCTCCTTCGCCCTTGATTGCTTTTAGTCCCAGCGTGCCGTCACTGCCCGTGCCGGAAAGCAGGATACAAATGGCACGCTCCCGCCGATCCCGGGCCAGGGAGCGTAAAAAATAATCGATGGAGTGACTTGCCCCCCGAGTGATTTCCAGTTCACAGAGCTGAAAGCGGCCGCTCTGCAGAGAAAGGTTACGGTTGGGCGGGATAATATAGATATTGTCAGGCATCACCACCATCCCGTCTTCGATCTCAATGACCGGCATAGAAGTATAATGCCTGAGCAGTTGCCCCATGTTGCTCTTGTATGCGGCGGGGAGGTGCTGTACCAGCACAAAAGCCATTCCGCTGTCACTGCCGGCAGGCATGTTTTTAAAGAACGCCTGCAGCGCCCCCAGGCCTCCGGCGGAAGCACCGATGCCCACGATGGTAAAATCCGCTTCCGGCATTTTGTTGCGCTCAACGGTTGAGTCGATCTTTGATAGGGTATCAGGCTTTTTTTTGGTCATCCTGATCACTCCATTCATTTTTTAATCGCAACTGTCCTGAAAATGCAATAATTAAGTTGGATAGTTGGATAGTTGGAGGTGAGTTTCGAATATATTAGTAATTTACTGGGTTCAAATGGCGTATTACTGAGGGTTAAATCTCTACATATTAACAATATTCTAACATATTTCCATGCAAAGTAAATATCAAAATAATTACATTTAGAAAGAGTAAAGCTGCCAAAATTGACGCCTGACCGATTTATTGCAGAAACCTATGGGGGGGTAATCGCCGGTCTGAAGGACAATCTTTTATATTATTTAAAAATAGTAATCTTGCACATACTAAAACAAGCTATGCACTATAATTTG
>SKTJ01000021.1 GCA_007122565.1 Syntrophomonadaceae bacterium
GGAGCAGGTAATAGCGTATTGTGGCACGGCGCGGCCAAAAAAGGAGCAGCAAGATCACTACCAGTGTAATGGCCAGATCCAAAAGCCTTCAACCCTTCCCTCAGTGCCATAATTGCGGCGGGCCACAATTTTTCCCGGCCGCTCTTATATTATCACACCCGCTTCTCCCTCCTGTCAACCCATACCTAACCCCCAACGTAAAGGGCACCGGATATGCCCTTTGCCGGGGGAGACCCCCGAACACATCCGGTGCCCTTGCTGGAAATCGTCTATTGGTCCTTTTTATCACGGGCTGACTGTCCCGCTTTGTTTCCTGCCTTTGCTTCTTGTTTCCTGCTTCTTGAATCTAACCTGCTTTAACAGTCTCCAGGAAAATATCCGCCGTTTTGACAGCATGCTTTTTGGTGAGCACCAGCGACGGCATAAACCGGAAAACGTTGCCGTAACGGCCGCACGGTACCATGATAATCCCTTTATTAAGTAAGTTCATCATCAGGTTGCCCATGGCATCACCATTAAGCGGTGCGTTGGATTCTTTGTCTTCCACCATTTCAATACCAATCATCAGGCCCTTACCGCGCACATCGCCGATTGTTTTGGTATCCTTTGCTCCTTCGCGCAGCTGCTGTGAGATCTCTTCGCCCAACGCTGCGGCTCGTTTAATGAGAGCCCCGTCATTTTCCGTCAGAATATCGATGTTGGTCATACAGGCTGCACTGGTCATGGCGTTTGCTGCCCAAGTGTTCGGTTGTGAGAAGTCTTCGACTTTTGCCGCCAGATCCTTGCGCATTGTCAATCCGGACATGGCCACATCGCCGCCCATACCTTTACCCCAGGTAATCATATCCGGTTCCACATCATAATGCTCGATCGCCCACGTTTTGCCGGTACGTCCCGCTCCAGCCTGCACTTCATCGGAGATGTATAAAGCACCATGCTTTTCGCAGGCTTTCTTTACGATTTCCAGATAACCCGGCGGGGCAGGCACATATCCACTTTCACCTTGCTGGGCTTCGATGATAAGAGCACCCACATCGTCCGCTCCCGTATATGGCGTATTCAGAACATAGTCCACATAATGGGCACATTGCAGCTTACAGCTGGGATATGTCATTCCAAAACAGCAGCGGAAACAATAAGGATAGGGTAAATGAATTACACCGGGCATGAACGGCCCGAAGCCTTTGCGATACTGATCGCCGGTGGTCAGTGAATTACCACCTAACCAAACACCGTGATAAGCACCATGAAAAGCTACTATCTGAGACCTGCCGGTAATCTTCCGCACAAACTTAATCGCCGTTTCAACAGCGGCGCTGCCGGACTGGCCAAAATAGGTGATGGAGTTATCCCGGAGACCGGGGGGCATAATGCTGGAGACTTTCTGTGCCAGCGCGGAACGCTTTACATTGGACATATCACCGGCGTGCATAAGTACCTTCATTTGCTCCTTCATGGCCTTGATAACGCGCGGATGACAACGTCCCACTGAATTAACAGCCACCCCTGCCGAAATATCGATGAATACATTGCCATCAGGATCCTTTACCGTCGCTCCCTTGCCCTCAGCGTAAACCATTGGATACCTGCCGGCGCCACGGGCCATGGACTCGTACGCAAACGATTCTTCGAGATATTTTGTTGCTTCTGGTCCAGGGATGCTTGTTGTCATTTGTGGGGCATCTTTATACGACAGCTTAGCTAATTCACTTTCTTTAATAGATTTTTCAGTATCCATTACTTCAGCCTCCTCGTAAGAACTCATTTCATTTTACTGATAATGTCACCCTTTTATTGCCTGCCTTCATGTTAGTTAAGCTTTTTATACACCTCCCCATATATCATTGATAGCTTTGCTTTACATGCAGGACTTTTGTTCAACTTCGTCCTCCTCATAATCCATTAACTCTTCCAGTGGGACCGTTTCAAATAGTCCTTTTTTCATTTTGAATTTAACCCATAATCCTGCATAAACAGCAGCAATGCCGATAAAAATAAAGGCATTTTTATATATTTGGCTGCTTATCTCAGGATCAGGGTATATATTAATAATCATGTAAACCATCGCTGCTATACCCACAACCTGAGGAATAATTCCCAGGGGAGATTTAAAATGGCGCTTTGCATGGGGATATCTATAGCGTAAGATGATCACGTCCAGGTAGCCGATAATGTAGCATATAAACCAGCTGAGTACGGCGGCAAGGATATAAACAACAATTGTTTCAATGGTAAATGTGGCGATAAGCAGGGGAACCATGATCATTGCGGTTACAAACAAAATACCGAACCAGGGAGTTTGCCGATTTCCCAGCACCGCAAATATTTTTGGAACCTGCCCCTTTTCCGCCATTCCGTACAATATTCTCGGGACGCCGCAGATCAAGGTATTCATCGTGGCCAGAGTGGCAAAAATGGTAACGATACTCATCCAAATTAAACCTGTATTGCCAAGCATAGCGAAGCCGGCATCCAGGTGCGGCATTTCAGATGTCATCAAAACTTCCAGTGGAGTAAATTTGATGGCAGCGGAACCGTAGAGAGCTTTAGCGATAAGAATGACAACAAGCGCTATAATCATACTTAAAGGGATATAGATATGGGGCTTTTTAATTTCTTCTGCCATGGGAACAACAAATTCAATCCCGATAAACAGCCAGAAAGCCAGAGCTGTCAGTCCCAGTAACCCCAAGCCCGTCACTACCGGGTCCAGTTGGCCCATCGTCTGAACAACAGCCTCTCCGGTACCTGCACCGGTGAGACCAATAATGCCGAAAACAACCAGAGAACCGATCATTCCCGTTGTGAGGACAACTTGCGTCCAACCAAAAAGCTCAACACCCCTGATGTTCAAAAACATCAAGAGAAGAAGCATGATAACGGAAGGAATGCGTGGGTCTATCCCTACTATAAAAAATTCCGAAATAAGGATACCGGGGATAGCAGCTTCCACACCTCCGGCAAAAATATTTACAATTAAATAACCAGATAGTGCAGCAATGATACCAATAAACGGCCCCATGGCGGGTAACGTATAGTGGTTAATTGCTCCAGCTTTGGGCATCATGGAAGAAAGTTCTCCAAAAGTCACAGCCACTGTTAAATTCAGGATCATGGCAATGACCATGGGTATGAGAAAACCTATTCCTGCAAGGCCAAAACCGTGACCCATATCAATAAGTGTTGTAGAGGCTACAACAAGCCCGCAGGCAGTAGCTATGGCAGCTGTCAGTCCCAGCGTTCTTTTCAATTTTGGCATATCAACTCTCCTCATCTTGAAAATATTTAGGTTGCACACAATAGTTACTCAATCAACCTTAGCATCACCTCCCCATTGAAATATTTTTTCTAGACACCACCCTTCCTTCACACTGGCTTTTGTTATTGTACAATTATTAAAACTAAATAGAACTATATGATTATTTAATCTTATCGTTTGTACAACTTTTTGTCTATCAGTAAAAAGTATTAATTTTTGTATATTCTGGCAATAATAATTATTATAAATACAATGTATTATGGTTAATATTTCATTTTTACTTAGGTAAATAATTAAAATATACCGTGCTTAACCTCCGCCAAAAAGGGGAAAGAGCTCAACCATGTCACCATCTTTCAGAATATAGCAATAATCCCTGCTTAAATTGCCGTTAATCCGTACCATGGAAATTTTGCGCATCTCTATTTTGAGTTGATCGAATAAATCAGTAAGGCGGCTTTCCGGGGGCAGTTCCACTTCAATGCCCCGCTGCGCGTCATAGTTCTGGATGGGCAGGCGGAAAATTGAGTACAGCTTAACCTGCACACGCATTTTTCATCCCCCTTTACGTTACAGAGTAATCTCTGGTCCATACCCGAGTTTAATCAGGGATATAGCCCTTACTTGTTACTACTTAGGTATAATTTGCAGCAGGGTGCAGGATACCTGTTCGAAACCGCAGTCTCAAGTTATAGATACAGGGGTTGCCTTTGCCAACCCGGCCACATGCTTTGGCTCGCTACGCTCAAACACGTAGCATGTGGAAACCCCGGTCCGGTAAAGCCTTTTGATCGAGCCTGAACGGTTACTCACAGGTAATCCTGAACCCCTTGTGCTATTTTCAAGAGTGCTGAGTTGTTACCCTTACTTTTTTATACATAAAGGGTGCCGGATGTGCTCTGGCCCGAAGGGGCTCTCCGAACATACCCGGCACCCTTGCTAATGTAATGCCACCTACGGAAATTTGGCACTTGTTTCTCCTACCTCGTGCTGTGTTGCCCTCTTGCCTCTTGTACCTATCCCCCAAACTCCAGGGTTGCTGCTATTTCGTCTTCAGCGAAATCAAATACACTCTGAGAGGGCGACAGGGCCTCCGTATAACAGAAGGAGGGAAGCTTGTCATCAGCAGCTGTAAAGCCTGCCCTTTTGTTAAAGTCCTTCTCCATAAGCAGGGTTTGGACCCCGGTGCCAAAGAGGCGGTCCGGAGACCACTCCCCGCCGTAGACCCCAGCCACCATATTTAACAGGTGGCCTACGTTGGCCGGGTCTTCGACACAAAAACCGGAGAAAATGCAAAGACCAAGGTTGTCAAAGGTTGCCATACCGACCTGCAGGGTACCGGAAAGCTGGACCTGCCCTTCTTTTTTGGTAGGATCAACGGTGGGGTTGCCCAGGGAGTTTCCGGCCGTATGATCCGCACCCATGGGGGAGGTGGCGTAGGTGACACCGGTACCTTTGAGGGCCCGGGGATCGTAGGCTGCCATAGCCTGGCCTTTAACGGTGGGGATGCGTGCCACGCCCAGCTTGTCACCGGCGGCCTGGGTTCCCTGACCGAGGAGTTGACCGAATTCTGTGCCGTCGATCATTTCCTGTATGAGGCCAAGGGCGGCCGCGCCGTCACCAAAGGGAATCTTGCCCGCTTCCATGCAAACAGCGAGGGTGGCACCCGTTTCCATGGTGTCCAGGCCGAAGTCGTCGCAGAGACGGTCAATGCGGGCTATGGTATCCAGGTCTGATATTTCGCAGTTTGAGCCGTTCATGCCGATAGTCTCAAATTCGAAGCCGGAGGTAAGGTGATTGCCGTTGGCATCGTTGTAGATGTTGGAGCAAGCGACGACGCAACCGGCCATGCAAGGATGGCCAGTTTTACCACCCCGCTCGGACTGGAGCTTGGCAAGTGTCTCGCCGCCGATTTGCTCGGCAGCTGCGAAGGTGCCGCTTTGGAAGTTGCGGGTGGGCAGGGCACCCATGGAGTTGACGATATTGATCAGAACGGCAGTGCCGAGGGCAGGAAGGGCTTGGCCGGAGAGGGGGTTAGCTCTAATGCCATCAGTGTAAGCGCGCATGGCTCCGGTAAATTTTTCTTTGTCTGCATAGGAAGGTTTGGTTGTGCCCGGTTCAAGGACAATGGCTTTGAGCTTTTTGCTGCCCATAACGGCACCGAGACCGCCGCGGGCGGCGGCGCGGGTGGGCCGGCTTTCCGTGTCGGTAACCTGCACGGTGGAGTTGCGGTAGCCCCGCTCGCCGGCTCCGCCGATGGAGATGACACCTGCTTTGTCACCATAGTCTGCTTTTAAAGCATCAGCAAGGGCATAGTTGTTCATCCCCATGTATTTATCGGCAGGAATAAGTTCGGCTTTATCCTGGGAGATTTTGAGGATAGACCAGTCAGTCCCCAGGTCTTCCACAATGACCGCCTTGATGCCAAGGCGGGCCAGCATCTGGCCAGCCACGCCGCCGGCATTTGCTTCCTTGATCGTGCCGGTGAGCGGGCTTTTGGCACCCACGGAGAGACGGCCCGATGAGGAGGCGCTGGTGCCGGTCAAAAGGCCGGTACTGATGATCAACTTGTTATCAGGACCCAGGGGGTTGGCTTTAGGATCCACTTCGTCACACAACAACTTGGCGATGATGCCGCGACCGCCAAAATACTGGTAATCTTCTTTAATATCCTCGAAGTTGACACTGCCGGAAGCCATGTTTACTCTTAAAAATTTGGACATTTGTATTCCTCCTTGCTTTAGATTATTA
>SKTJ01000330.1 GCA_007122565.1 Syntrophomonadaceae bacterium
ATTCATGATGTACCTTCCCATTTTCCTATACTTATAAATACATCCTTCGTAAAATATACCATAGTTTGCAGAAAATTGACAATGCGAATTTTGCTGGTATTAACCATTTCTCTCCCCCGTTCATAATATAGCCTTAGCTAAAGAATGAACAGGAAAGAAGTGGTAATATGTGCGGTTTTTGCGGTCTCCTACCGGAAAGAGGGAACGTGGATGCTACCCTGCTTACCAGGATGCGGGACCAGATGGTTCACCGCGGGCCTGATGAAGGAGCAAACTACATAGGGCAGGGTTTTGCGCTCGGCTTTCGCCGCCTGTGCATTATAGACCTGACCACCGGGCGGCAGCCCCTCTGCAACGAGCAGAAAACTATCCAACTTGCATGTAATGGGGAGATTTATAATTATGCTGCACTGCGCCGGGAACTGGTGGGGCGAGGACACCGTTTTAACACAGGCAACGATGCTGAGGTAATTATTCACCTCTATGAGGAAAAAGGGGTAGATTGCCTGGAGCAGTTGCGGGGAATGTTTTCTTTTGTGCTGTGGGATGAAAACAAACAACTTCTGTTCGGAGCGCGGGATCGCTTTGGTATCAAGCCATTTTATTACTTGGATCAAAAGGACATTTTCGCCTGTGCCTCCGAAATTAAAGCCCTGGCCATACTGCCAAATTTCTCCCGCCAGGTAAACGAAACGGCATTTATGGACTACCTTACCTTCCAATATGTGCCGGAACCGCGGACGATCTATGAAGGAGTTTATCGTCTGCCTCCAGGGCATTACCTGTTAAAAAGAGCCGGCATGCCCGCGAAGCTTACCCGCTACTGGCGCATGAACTTTTCGCCCTGTCAAAAACCCCGCGAATATTTTGTGGAGGGTATCCGGGAAATAATGCGCGAAGCTGTAAAATTGCACATGCAGAGTGATGTCCCCCGGGGCACCTTTTTATCGGGGGGCATCGATTCTGCGATTATTACAGCTTTGGTAAGGGAGCGGGAGGCGATCTCCACTTTTAGCGTGGGCTATGATGAGGCCGGGTACAGTGAATTGCCGGAAGCAAGGCAGACGGCACAGTACCTTGAGACCGACCACCACGAGTACATTATCACGCCTCAAGAATTCCTGAAACACTTACCACACCTGATCTGGCATTTCGATGAGCCGGTGGCTGACCCGGCAGCCATTTCCCTCTTCTTCGTGGCACGCCAGGCCAGGCAGAAGATTACAGTCACCCTCTCCGGAGAAGGAGCTGACGAGGTTTTCGCCGGTTATGGCATCTATCGGGAGCCCTTTGCCCTGGCCCCTTATAAGAAATTACCCCAACCTCTGCGCTACTCACTCGACGCGGTGGCACGGCTTCTCCCCCCCGGGGTTCCGGGGAAAAACTATTTGGCCCGGGCCCGTCGTCCCCTGGAGGAGCGGTTTCTCGGCAATGCCAGTATTTTCTCCACCGCGGATAAAAAAAAGATAACTAATGGGAAGGAGCAGCTTTCCCCATACCGCATCACCGCACCCCTATACGCACAAGTGGCCCACTTAGACGAAGTAACGCGTATGCAGTATATTGATCTCAACACCTGGATGCCCGGCGATATCCTTGTTAAGGCGGATAAAATGACCATGGCTAATTCCCTGGAACTGCGTGTCCCTTTTCTCGATCACCATCTTTTTGAATTTGCTGCGACTATTCCCCTTCAATACAAGATCCAGGGTAAAACAACCAAGAAAATATTGCGGGAGTCCTTTCAAGATATCCTGCCGGAAGAGGCGATCAACAGGCCCAAGCGGGGCTTTCCCGTCCCCACCCGCGAGTGGTTGAAGCGAGATGATTTCCAGGCCTTTTTCCGGGAGCTCATGCAAGAAGAAGGAGCGAACTGGTTCAATAAAAAAGCGGTGAAGCAACTTTACACCGCTCACACCGCCGGGAAACAAGATAACAGCCGCAAACTGTGGACTATTTTAATCTTCCTACTCTGGCACCGTACCTTTATTGCTAAAGCAGTTGGATAGTTGGAAAGTTTTTCTTTTCCCTATGCCGGCTTCTGTTTTTAGAATGTATCCGTGCGCACGTATACGCCCCGCCCCCGCAGGCGGCGCAATTCTGTCATGACCGGTGAACTGCTGGTGAGATCCAGTGGGTTGTCACCGATAGCCAGCCAGGAGAGATCGGGTAACCCTGCCAGTGGCGAGATATTACTTATATTGTTGCTCCAGGCATTGATCGTTGTAAGATTGGGCAGGTCGGCCAGGGGAGAAAGGTCTCTCACCTCGTTATTCCAGAAATGAAGAGTTATCAATCCCTTGGTTTCGGCCAGAGCACCGAGGCTGTTGATCCGGTTACCGGAAACATTAAGGGTTCTCATTTTTTGCAGGGATTCAAGGGCAGATATACTGGAAATCTCGTTGCTGGCCAGGGAAAGCCAGCGCAATTCCGTAAGGCCTGCCAGCTCAGAGATATCACTCACCCTGTTGTTATTGAGAGACAGCCAGCTCAATTGCTGCAAGGCGGCAAGTGGCCTAAGATCTATCACCTGATTATAGCCCAACTCCAGCCGCTCCAAGGCCTTCAGCCCCGCCAGGGGAGAAATATCCCGGATGTGGTTACCCGCCAGTGAAAGAGAACGCAGGTTGGTGCAATACTCGATGCCCCTCAGGTCCTCAATTAATCGATCGTTCGCCTCCAGCTTTGTCAATTTTGCCAATTCAGAACGGTAAAGGGGCCCAGCCGGCTTGTTAAGCTCATTAAGAATCGCCGCATGCAACTCCACATCATGAAACGTTACGGGCATGTCGCGAAAAACCTCTACAATAGCCGTGGCCTCATAGTTGTGGAAGACAGCGGTAATTGTTGCCGTCCCAGGTGTCACAGCAGTAATCTCCCCTCCAGATATCGTGGCCACTTTGCTATTGCTTGAGCGCCAGTTTGCCCTGTCAGCTGGGATGGACTGTTGTTCGAGGTCCGTGTAACGGGCCATAAGGGCAAGTGTATTTTTATCACCCATTTCCATGCTGAGATTGGCAGGGGTAATAACAATACCGCTCAGGGATTCATCAACTTTTACCATAATGCCGAAAGAAACCCCTTCGTATGAAGCCGTTAGCACTGTATTCCCCGGGCCGGTACCTGTAACCACCCCATCTTCCACCGTAGCAACGGCCGTATTGGCAGAACGCCAGCTCATGGCAGCGCCTTCCACCTTTTCCTGCTTTCCATCCGCCAAAACAGCAGTTGCACTGATCTGGCCTGTCTGCCCGCTGCGCAGGGAAAGCTCCGCCGGTGCAAGGGTAAGGCTTGTCACACTAACGGGCCGGCTTATATTAACGGTACGGGTAGCTCCGTCCCATTTTACCGTTGCATCGAAAGCCTGGCTTACAAAGCGCAGCGGCACAAAAGTCCGTCCGCTTATAATGCTTGCGGGGACATCAAGAGTTACGGGATTCCCGTTTACCCTGGCCTCTTTTTGATCAATTACCAGCTCTACGATCATCTCACCCCGCTTTGCTGTCACCGTTCTCGCATCCCCATCCCACGTCACGGAAGCTCCCAGGGCTTGAAAGATCACGGTCACAGGCACCAGGGTAGATCCATCAACGATGGTAGGAGCCACGTCAAATTCTAATTTTTCCCCATCTATAAAAACGCTGATCTCGTTCACAGATACATTAATCTCGTTCCCCATATAGAGATCGATATCATTGGTAGCTCCGGCCGTAACCGGAACAAGCAAACATAACACCATTGCGAGCAGCAGGTGAGCCGTTTTTATCCGTGTGAACAAAATTATTCCTCCTGTCCTTCTCTTCATTTTACATTGTAACAACTCAGCACTCTTGAAATAGCACAAAGGGGTTCAGGATTACCTGTGAATAACCGTTCAGGCTCGATTAAAAGGCTTTGCCGAACCGGGGGTTCCATATGCTACGTGTTTGAGCGCAGCGAGCCAAAGCATGTGGGCCGGGTGGCAAAGGCAACCCTTGTATCTTTAACTTGAGACTGCGGTTTCGAACAGGTATCCTGCACCCCGCTGCAAATTATAACCTGAGTGGTTACTTTACATTTTATATTTCGACAGCGAATGGTAAATTCCTGCAAAAGGGTAAGCTTTTTCCTTCATAGATAGATAATAATAATATATGTCCGTAACAAACTTTGAACTTGAACGTCATTTATAATAGAATCGTGAATAGATATGGCGCCATATCGAGGTGGAAAAAGTATGGAACAGATACAAATCATTCCGAAAGAATCACTGGAACTGCGGTTTAAGGAAATCTGGCCCCACATTTACCGCTTCTTTTATTACAAGATGCAAAACCGGGAAGAGGCTGAGGAACTGACTCAGGAAACATTCCGGCGCGTTTTGCCCCAAGTGGAGGCGGGGAAGGTGGAATTGGATAAACTTGCAGGATATACCGCTGCAGCCGCCCGTAATCTGCTTGTTGATACCTGGCGCAGCCGTGGCCGGCAACCACTCACCACTTCTCTGGAAGGACTGCAGGAAAAGGGCTGGGATTACCCCCAGCAGGCAACGGAGGTGGAAGAAACACTAATGGTACAGCAGGCATTAAAAGAACTAAACAAAGAGCACCGCATGGTGCTCACCTACAGGATTATAGAAGGTTGGCCGGTTGATGAAGTGGCCAGAAAAATGAACCGTAGCCCGGGAGCGGTACGCAGTCTTCAGTTCCGGGCAGTCAAAGCGCTCAAGGATACTCTGGAAAAAGGAGGTTATTTTCATGGATAAGCACAAATACGGGCTGCCACCTGAAGGCGCCATTGATAACTTTATTGAAGATCTGCTCCGGGAAAAGAAACCGCGCGCCTACAGCGAAACCGTTGCACATGAAGAAAGTGTTGAGGATGAAGAAATAGAGAAACTGTTTGAAACGGTACGTGCCGTAAAAAGGCTGCGCAGCAATAAAGTCAGGCGCCGTGTCTGGCAGCAGCGCTGGTTCCGGGGAACGGCCGCCGTGGCCGCAGCTCTTCTGGTTGTTTTGGGTGTGGGCATCCTCCGGCCGGGGGTCCTGCCGGAGGCGAACATGGTGGAGGCCGTAGTAAAAGCATACGAAGAATTGAACAGCTACAGCGGGGTCGTGGAAATCCGTGGGGAACGGGGCGACACGATTGAATTTAGGGAAACTATCCACGTTAACTACAAGAAACCCTTTAAATATAACGCCATCCACCGTTACGACGGGTACGAAAGGGTATATCAAAGCGATGGTCAAAGGCTGGCTATTGTGGACGCAGACAGAGTTACGGTGGATAATCTATTTCCCGAGAAGGAACTTTGGCGTTACCATATCGGCACGACAATCTATGAACTGGAGGCAGCTTCAGAGGTTGAATCACTGGGCACAGAAACCCTCTTTGGACGGGAAGCGATCATGCTGGAGTACCGTTACAACGGTGATAGTGAGTCCCACTTTCTCTGGATTGACCGGGCAACCAACCTGCCTCTGCGCAAGGTTTTGAACCACCCGGAAGGCACCCGGCTGGTTGTGGAGTTTAAGGAACTGCAGATCAACCCTGCCCTGGATGAGAGTATTTTTGCCCTGGATCTGCCGCCCGGAATACCGGTTCACGATCTTAACCACAACGTATCCCCGAGACAGGTACAGGTAGCTTGGCCGCAGGCAGCAACGCTGAGCGAACTCCTGCCAGAAGGACTGAACCTGTGGCAGGTGGGAGAGTTGGAAGAATACCATTTGTATAATTATGTCCTGCGCTTCCAGGGTAAAAAGGAAACGGATTTTCTGGACATTTACTTTGCACCAAAACCTCAGGAACTTTTCTACTTCCAGGGCAGCCGCATGGGCCGTCTTGGCGGGGGAATAGTGGAAATTAACGCCGCCGTACGCAACATCTTCGAAGTCTATATAGGGGACAGCCGCACGGCCCGCTGGATTACAGAGGAAAGGGATATATTCATCGTTAGCAGCCGCGGCACAGGCGAACTGGAGTTACTGCTGGAGAAACTGGC
>SKTJ01000164.1 GCA_007122565.1 Syntrophomonadaceae bacterium
CCAGGATGGCATAATAGAGGATAAACAAGTGAACCGCTATGACGGGTAAGGTGGGATCAACCATGAGTATGGCCGGCGCCACCAGGGTCGCCATGATAACGTATTTTGCCGTGGTGGGCAATCCCATACCTAAAATAATGGAAATACCTGCCGCAACCAGGAGCAACACGAACAGTCTATCTCCTGCCAAAACCGAAAGCAGCAGGATCATACTCTGCCCCAATCCAGTAAGGGTAACCACGCCGACGATAATCCCCGCACAAGCACAAGCAACGGCAATACCCGCCATACTTTTCGCTGCGGTATCTAACCCCTGTATCACATCGTTCCACAAACCCCGAAAGTGCTTGTTCATATTGACTGCAAACGAATTATCTCCCCGCTTGGTTTCCTGGAATAGCCATATTGCCCGCATAGCTACCATCATCAACAGTACTGCAAGAATGGCATAATACCCGGCCGTAATAGGCGTTACCCTGACATAAATTAAATAATAGACCAGGACACAGATAGGAATCCAGAAAAATATGCCTTTAATAAATGTCTTAAAAAACGGGGGGATTTCCGCTTTGGCCATGGGTTTCATGCCCGTTTTTGCAGCCTGCAAGTGGACAATACACAGCAGTGCAACGTAACTAATAACGGCCGGAAGCGCCGCGTGTATACAAATTTGCCAGTATGGGATGCCGGTAAATTCAGCCATAACGAAGGCAGCGGCTCCCATTATCGGAGGCAGGAACTGGCCGTCTGTTGAAGCGGCTGTTTCCACACCGCCGGCCACCTCAGGGCTAAAACCCGCTTTTTTCATGACAGGAATAGTGAGCGAGCCCGTAACAACGGTATTGGCTACAGAACTCCCGGCAATACTGCCCATAAAACCACTTGCTAAAACAGCCGCCTTGGCGGGTCCCCCTTTGAATCGCCCCAAAGCGGCAAAAGCAAGCTGAACAATGTACAGTCCTGCCCCGGATGCCTGAAAGAAACAACCGAAAAGGACAAAGGCAAAAACAAACGTTGACGTGACACCGATTGGAATACCAAAAATACCTGTGTTTGTTAAATAAAGGTCTTGTATAACCCGAACGACCCGATATCCCCTGTGCCCGATAATATCAGGCAAAAATGGGCCTAAAAAAGGATATGTTAAAAAAACAATCGTCACAATGGGAAGAACCAGGTTGAAAGCCCGTTGTGCGGCCAACAAGATTAGAATGATTGCTGATCCGCCCATAATTAAATCTAAGGTTGACGGCTGCCCCACCCGCCAGATCAGATCTTCAAAAAAGACAAAAACGTAAAATATTGAAGCAAATCCGGCTAGAGCCAGTAGGATGTCATACCACGGCAATCTATTGTACGCCTGATCGTTTTTCCGATTAAATGGAAAGTATAAAAAGCAGAGTGCCAGACCAACAGATAAGTGGGCTGAACGCTGCAGGGTTGCCGTGAGCAGTCCCGCTCCAGCAGTGTAGAAATGAAACAAGGACCAAAGAATGCCAATACCAAAAATAATAAAAGATAATAGACCGCCGGGATTTCTGACTTTACCCTCATCGCTTATTTCTTTAAGATCAATTTCCCCATTTCCCTTAATCACATCTTTTATGCTCAATCATTATCACCTCAAAACAACCGGCGCAGGCTGATAATAACCGCCACGCCTGCACCGGTTGAAGGTATCATCCATCACGCCTGGTACGTTCTATAACATTCCAGCTTCCTTAAAGAATTTCTCCGCTCCGGGGTGCAGAGGAATTGACATGCCGTTTATCGCTGATTCCAGCGTAATTAACCTGCCGGCTACTTCATGCGCTGAATGGATCGTCCCGACATTATCAAAAATTCCTTTAACAAAGTCATACATTAAATCTTCTGGCAGATCATCCCGGCAAACGACCATGGCTAAAACTGCAATGGTATTTGCTTCAGGCACGTTGGAGTATGTGTCTGCAGGGATCGTCGCCACGGCATAAAAAGGCTCCAGGTCCATTAACTCCTGTGCTTTTTCATCATCAATATTAACTAGCACGATATCTTTTACAATTGCCAGGTCGGCGATAACAGAAGCGCCAACACCCACGGTAAAGAACGCTGCATCAACACGCCCGTCCCTGAGATAGTCGGCGGCCTCTCCGGCCTCCAAACGTTCCACAGCAGCAAAGTCATCTTCTGTCATGCCATAAACTTCAATAACCTGCATGGCGTTAACCTCAGCACCACTCCCCAGGGGCCCGACGGCTACTCGCTTGCCCGCCAGGTCTGCCGGTGAGTTAATTCCTGAGTCGGCAGAGGCAACCAGTTGCACGGGCTCAGGGTGAAGTGAAAACAGGCCCATCATATTGGTGATGGGGTTTGCAATAAAGTCCTCTCTAAACAAGCCATTGTATGCATAGTAAGCAACGTCATTCTGAACAATAGCCAGGTCCAGGTCTTTGCTGCCGATCAATTTGACGTTGACCACAGAAGCCCCGGAAGATTCCACGGTAAGCGTAATGTTTTCCATTTCTGCATAGGCAATACGGGACATGGCACCAGCCAAGGGGTAATAAACCCCCGTTACCCAACCCGATCCCATATTTAAACGTGTTACTGCCGATGGCTCTGGTTCCGTCGGAGCCGGATCATCCGGAGCAGGTTCATCAGGAGGAGGTTCCGGTGTCGCATCTTGTGCTGGAGCACAGCCCACAAATGAGACACAACTCACCAGGAAAACACCTAATAATAACAATACCATCCATTTAATATTCTTTTTCATTTGACCCTCCCAGAATTAAATTTTAAACCTTTTCTTAAACATGCTTCACCGGTTCTATACATATATTTTTTATTATAACCCCCTTCCCCGCTATACCCTTAAATCATAAGTAACAAGTAACGTACTTTAATAAGTTATTTATTAGACACCCGGGATTAAATTCCCTGCACATTAGTTTGATATTTCTCCATTTTTTAAAAAGGCAAACGTTTTAAATGGTTGTTAGGAAAGATGCGTTATATCAAGATTGCTTGTCTTGTCTTAATAAAAAACGGACAGCTGAAACCAAAAAAACGGTAGCTGCCCAGTTATTTATCTAATTAAACCGTTGAATTAGATTTAATTTGAATCAATTATCGGGTAATTTTTTTGTTTGCGCCTGATTTTTTATTATCTTTGACCCCTCTGTTTTTACCTATTTTTTTAGACAATTTGCTCTTATTCTGCAACCCTGAGTTTGTGCTGCTAAATCCCTGAAAGGTATTTTTTGTTCCTGAATAAAGCCCCACAGCCGATAAACCGGCAATAATTCCGAAAAAAACAGCTTTAGGAGGATCTCCAGGGGCCAGGTAATAAAAACCGGAAAAAATGCCGAGGATCAATGCGATGATTGGAGAATATTGCTTGGGCACTCCGGTTCTTTTTAATAATTCAATAATGCCCATAATAACAGGAACCAAGGCAACACCATAAATAGATAATACTTCCATATTTTCCCCTCCCAGACTTTATTTTTATAAATATATTTTCACAATGATAAAAAAAGAACAGCAATTAACTGCCTCATGCTTAAAAATGAAAAAAGGGCAGAAAACCATCTGTTTTCTTACCCTTAAGCATTCATCCCTGTTATTATCATAACTTTAAAAGTCTTCTCTTTGGCTTACCGGGAGTCCAGTTCTAAAATGTGCGTCAGCAGGACCGCAACCGCTTCATATAGTTCGGGAGGAATTTCCTGGCCAATTTTTAACTTTCGCAAGGCTTCGGTCATCATTGGGTTGTTTTCCACAGGGACACCGTGTTCCTGGGCAATACGAACAATTCGCTCAGCTATTCTCCCGTTCCCTGACGCTATTATAACCGGTGCTTTGTCTTTTTCCCGCTGGTAACGAAGGGCCACAGCCTGTTTCATTTTCTTTTTGTTATTCATGGTTGTTCCATCAGTCATGTCTTCAAACCCTTTCATCCAGGACATAACTCACTTTAAACAATTCATCCAGGACGTCTCTTCTTTCATTAGGATTTAACAATTCCCAGGGGTGAATCAGAATATTTACTTTCAATTCCTTAAGTACCACTGTTAGGGCCTGCTGTATTATCTCCAGTGACTCTTTTAATCTCTGTCCCTTGTCTTCTGATTCCACCAGCATACTTATAAAATAACAATCTTGTTTCCTCGATATGCGAAGTATGATCAATCCCAGGTTTTGGGTATCAACGGCAAAGTCCAGCACAATAATCTCGCTTTGAGGGTCATCCTGGTGGTCCTCATTTTGATTTTTTCCCTTCTCTTCGTAATAGCGATAAAGTAAGGGAAAGGGAATGCCGAAGGAGTTTTGTATTAGGATGTGTTGGGTAGGATATCGGCTGCCTTCCTGGAAGATCGGTTCAAAAGAACGGGCCTGTACCTGATAGAAAAGCTTGCCTTCCTTTATTCCTTTGAATCGAAGAAGTAGGTACTCTCCTTTTTTTACAGGCACATCAACCCTGGCTGCAAAGACCTTCCCCTCCCACCGTAAAAGAGTCCATTGCTTTTTCGGTTCTTTTACCTGTGCAACCATTCTTTCCGGGAGGTTGTATCGCTGACCCGGACCTATTTCTTTTTGTACAACATCCCGAACCTGTCGGGACAAGGTTTCCCAAGCAATTTTCACCGATAGCACCTCTTCGGTTTTTGATTAAAGCAGGTGTTGCCCGTCAAGCATTTTATTTTTAATATTTACGTTTTCTTTGGTTCCGGAAAATAACCGGTCAATGTGATGATTGAGTTTGGGGCTTGAAAAAATAACAACCCGATCATCAGGCAGCAAATAGTCATTTCCCCGGGGCAAAATAATATTTTCACCCCTTAATATGGCAGCAATCAAGATCCCTGAAGGTATCCCCGCATTTTGTAGTTTTTTATTGGCAACCCTGGCATCTTGAGGAATACTTAGCTCCATGAACTCCATTTTCCCCGCTTCCAAAAAAGAAAAAGAAAAAACATCTCCTTTGCGAATTAATCTTAAAATTTGAGCAGCAGTTAGTATTCTAGGGCTAATAATATGTTCAATGCCGAGATTTTCGAATAACGTGTAGTAGTCTTGATTAATCACTTCACAAATTGTCTTTTTCACACCAAAATGTTTCGCCAGCACGGAAGCCAGGATGTTGGTCCGATCATCGCCGGTAACCGCAACCATAATATCTACATTTTGAATTTCTTCTTGCCTTAAAAACGACAGGTCCGTGGCATCGCCTTGAAGAATTAGGGTCCTTGTTAACCGTGATGCAATGTTTTGGCAGCAGTCTGTGCTCTTTTCAATAATTTTGATGTTGATATTATTTTTTTTGTTTGACTCCAGCATTTCAGCCAATTGGAATCCGATACGCCCTCCACCCAAAATTACTACATTTGAGGCCCTGGTTTCTTTTCTTTGCAGTAACCACCCAATATCCGTTAACATTCCTCTCTGCCCTAGAATAAACAACTTATCGTTGGGCAAAACCACATCGTTCCCACCGGGTATAATAAATTCTCCATTAGGGCGTTCGATGGCTGCAATCATTGTATTTTTTGGAAACGGCACTTTATGAAGAGGCTGATTAACCAGCTTTGTCTTATTATCGACGACAACGCTGATCATTTTAATACGGCCTTTTGCAAAATATTGCGTTTCCCTGATATCCGGCTCTCTTATGATCTTAGCAATTTCGTATGAAGCTACGCGTTCCGGGTTGATAAAGATATCAATTCCCAATTGATCGCTACTTAACACCGCTGCGCCCTCATAGTATTCAGGGTTGCGCACCCGGGCCACAGTAATTTCTACGTCATATTTTTTAGCCAGCATACAAGAAATAATATTGACTTCATCAACCTCAGTAACTGCAATAAGCATTTCTGCATTTTTTATGCCGGCTTCTTCCAATGACTTTGCACTGGCTCCATTACTACAGTTAACCATTACGTCCAACTCTTCATTCAGCCGTCGGGCTTTTTCCGGATCC
>SKTJ01000141.1 GCA_007122565.1 Syntrophomonadaceae bacterium
CCGCAGCTATGAAATGGTTTCCTGCAGGGAAGAAGGGGATGATTGCCGGCTTGGTCGTTACCAGTACCGGCTTGGCTGCATTTGTTATGTCTCCCTTGATTAAGTTTATGGTAACAGGTGGCACCGCACAGGCTTTTTTTATCTGCGGATTGGCCCTTGCTGCCGGCATTTTTGTCTTCGCTCAATTTATCGAAAACCCTCCCTGCAAAATTGGGGATCTGCGGCAGTGGCCCGTCTCGCGGAAGCAGTTTGCGGCTCTCTGGGATCCGCGGTTCTACCGTTTGTGGTTTATGTTTTTTTTGACTATAGGTACCGGAGTCACCATTGCGGCTCACCTCGATAACATCATGCGTGTCCAGGCCGGATATGATAAGGGCTACATCGCTGTGGCCCTTTTTGCTCTTTGTAATGCTGCCGGCCGGATCGTGGGGGGATTGCTTTCAGACAGGATCGGGCGTGTTCGGGCTATGACCGTCGTATTCAGCGTTATAGCGCTCATGCTTGCTTTTATGTTGACAGTGCGCACCCCGGTTCTCCTGATCGCGGTTGTTTCTATTCTGGCTCTTGCGTACGGCGGTTTGTACAGTATCTTTCCTTCGGTGGTAGTCGGTTTGTTTGGCGAGAAGAGTTTCGGCTTAAATTACGGTTTAATTTTTACGGGTTTGGGAGCGGCCGGCCTTTTCCCTTATTTGGGTGGGGTTTTCTTTGAGCTCCAGGGACATTATGGCTCAACATATGCCCTGCTGCTTGGGACTACGCTGTTAGCCGTTGTGCACTCATTGAAAATGAGAGCTGCTACACGCTGATGTTACCCTTCCAGTCCGTTCTGCACAAGTATGAATAATACAACATGTCGAGATGCTCGCGGGCGGACAGGGTCGTCCGCCCCTACTTTTGGAATTGGATGTGGGCGTCCCGGTAAAGCGGAAAATCAAAACTATCAATCAGCAGGAACCGGTCAAAGTGTGGTCTTATCAGGCTTACTGGTTTCCGACTTATGACCTCCTGCCTTTACGGGTAGAGAATAATTTTACCGCATTGGCCTGATTGAATTATCCTAAATGCATCCCTAAATTGTTCCAGTTTCATTTGATGCGTTATAACATGGCGGATATCCAGGATATTTTTTAACAGTGCAGAAGTTTTATACCAGGTTGCAAATATCTCCCTGCCTGTAATGCCGGCAAGCGTAACACCCTTAAATATGACTTCATTGGTGAGGTCAAGGCAAATTTTTTCTTCAGGTAAGCCGAGCAACGCTATGTGACCGCCGTTTTTTACAGTTTTTAAGCCATAATGGAGACACTGTTTGTTTCCACTCATCTCCACGACAACATCGACTCCGTCTCCTCCGGTGTTCAGTAGCACTTCTTCAACGGGATTCAGTTTTAAAGGATTAATTGTTCTGGTTGAACCCATCTGTTCAGCAATATTTAAGCGGTAATCAATAACGTCCACAGCATATATCTTTGCAGCACCCAACACCCTGGCCACGCCAACGGCAAAAAGACCAATTGCCCCGCATCCGGTAACCATGACGTTTTTCCCTGAAATATCGGCAGATGTAGTAGCCAGTACAGCATTACCCACCGGATCCTGTAAACAGGCAATTTCCGGGGGAATCTGCTGATCAATAGCCCACAGGTTTGATTCGGGAACACGGACATATTCGGCAAAACAACCGTTACAATCCACTCCCAGAATAGAATAATCGCTACAGATATGCCCCCTGCCTGTTTTACATTGATAACATTGCCCGCAGGTTTTATGACATTCCATGGTTACATAATCCCCTTCGTACCAGTTTCTTACCGCTGACCCTGTCTTTACAATATTACCCGACATTTCATGTCCCATAACCACCGGCGGCTTTATCCTGGAAGCTGCCCATTTATTCCACTTGTAAATGTGCAGATCAGTGCCGCAGATGGCTGTGCAAATAACCTTCACAAGAACATCATGGGGACCCAGTTTTGGAATTTCCATAAGCATGATTGCAGCCCCGGCACCTATTTTATCCTTAACCAGTGCTTTCATTTTGCTTTGCATTTTATTTTTCCTTTTTTTATGTGATGTATATAAATTTATTAAACCTTACCTTAATATATCGTGATAACGTCTGCAATGTGCATTTCCACTGGTTTGCACATCACAGAAGCTTTTCTTCCTCTATGCAGGTTTAATTCTAATAATTAACTTTTTGGTTAGATATAAAAAGGAAAATAGGGGTATTAATAGAAAAAGATAATTAAATAAAACTGCATAAAGGTGGTTTAAAGAAATGTCCAACAGACTTAAAGAGGCGAAGAGCCCTTACTTACGGCAACATGCGGAAAACCCGGTGGACTGGTACCCCTGGGGTGACGAGGCTTTTGCGCGGGCCGTACAGGAGAACAAGCCGGTTTTTCTGTCAATCGGTTACAGCACCTGTCATTGGTGTCACAATATGGCCCGGGATTCGTTTGAGTCCGAGGATGTTGCCGCGTTACTAAATGAGCACTATATTTCCGTAAAGGTGGACCGGGAAGAGCGCCCCGATGTTGATCATGCTTATATGAAAGTCTGTCAGGCCCTGACCGGCCAGGGGGGCTGGCCGTTAACGATCATCATGACGCCGCAGAAAATCCCCTTTTTTGCGGGCACTTATTTTCCGCGGGAGAAAAAATATAACTTGCCCGGCCTGAAGGATATTCTTAATAGTGTCATCCGCGTCTGGGGGGAGAAACAGGAGATGTTGGAAGAGAAAGGCCAGGGTCTGGTTTCCGCCCTGCAGGAGGCGGAAAGGGGTGAGGAAACAAGTCCTGATGAAATTGAAGCGGAATTGGTGGAAAAGGCTGCCCGGGATTTAAAGCAGAGACATGACCGCCAATATGGTGGTTTTGGGACGGCGCCCAAGTTCCCCATACCCCATTCCCTTACTTTTTTGCTGCGTACGTGGGAGCGGAGTGGTGATGCAGAGACGCTGGAGATGGTAGCCCATACCCTTAAAAAGATGCGCCAGGGGGGTATTTTTGATCAACTTGGCTACGGTTTCCACCGCTACTCGGTGGATGAAAAGTGGCTGGTTCCACATTTTGAAAAGATGCTCTATGACCAGGCACTACTGGCTCTGGCCTATGTTGAAGCTTATCAGGCCACGGGAGAAACCCTTTTTGCGAATACAGCCCATGCTGTATTCACCTACACGCTGGGAGAGATGCAGGACCGTGGCGGTGCTTTTTATGCGGCGGAGAATGCAGAGAGTGAAGGGGTGGAAGGGAAGTATTACACCTGGCAGCGTGATGAGATTGTGGGGATATTGGGTGAACAGGAGGGCAGTCTCATCTGTGATTATTTTGGGGTAACGGAGCGGGGAAATATGGGTGATGGGCAAAACGTGTTGCACCTCCCCCATGATGATCATGTTTTCCTGAAGAAACATGGCCTGGCGGAAAGGCAGTGGCACTTCACCCTGGAACAATCGCGTAAGACCCTGCTTGAGGCCCGTAACAAAAGGGTCAGGCCTTCCCGTGATGATAAGATCCTTACCTCCTGGAACGGCCTCATGATTAGTGCGCTGGCCAAAGGAGGCGGGGCTTTGCGTGGGGAGTTCTACCTGGAGCAGGCCCGTCGGGCAGCGGATTTTATCCTGGCAATGATGTTGATAAACGGGGAACTTTACCATCGTTATATGGAAGGAGATGTGGCCTTCCCTGCCTTCCTTGAAGACTATGCCTTTTTCTGTGCCGGCCTGCTGGACCTGTTCGAGGCAACTCAGGATGCTTATTACCTGGAACAGGCCATGCAGTTGAACAAAAAAATGCTGGCGCTCTTCTGGGACGATGAGCAGGGCGGGCTCTTCTTTGCCCCCGTGAGTAATGCAGAACTGCCCCTTACGGGGAAGGAAGCTTACGACGGAGCCACACCTTCCGGAAACTCGGTGGCGGCGCTTAATATACTGCGCCTTGCTGTGATTACTGCTAATGATGTACTGGAACAGAAAGCCCTAACCTTGTTTAAAAGTTTCGCCCGGATGATCAACGCTTCCCCCTCCGGCTTTACAGCCATGCTCTCCGCTTATGATTTTGCCCACGGCCCGCAGCAGCAGATTGTCATTGCCGCTGTTAGCGGCGATACAGTTGCGGGCAAAATGATGGGAAAGGTGCAGGAACTCTTTCTGCCGCGTCGCGTATTGCTTCGCTCGAATGGGGAAGGTGACGACCGCTTGCTAGATCTCTGCCCGTACCTGGCCGATAAAACAGCGGTGCAGGGAAAAACGGCCGCATATGTCTGTCGTGATTACAGTTGTCAGGCCCCCGTTACAAGCGTGGAAGAACTGCTGCAACAGTTGACAGGGGATAGAAGATAGTGCTTCTTGCATCTTGTATGGGGTGGTGTATAGGATGGGGCAAAACATAGGGGGCATAAGGCCGCCCTCAGCCCCACAGCATATAACAGGCACTGTTGCCGGTGTGGGGGTGGACCTTATTCGTATCAGGCGGGTTGAACAGGCGTATCTCCGCCGGCCGGAACGTTTTCTGCAACGTATTTTCTCCCTGCGGGAACAGGCATTCCTGTTGCAAAAGGGCCATCCTCCAGCCACACTGGCTGCCCGTTTTGCCGCCAAGGAAGCGGTGGCCAAAGCCCTCGGCTGCGGCATCGGTCCGGTTAGTTGGAACGAGCTGGAGATTGTGCCCGGAGGGAAGGGAGCACCTTCTGTCTGCCTGAGAGGGGAGGCAGAGCGCCTGGCACGGCTACAGGGAATCGCTGGTGTAGCTGTTTCTCTCACCCATGACGGTCCCTGGGCCATGGCTTTTGCGGTAGCGTACAGGAGGCAGGAAGCAAGAAGCAGGAAGCAGGAGGCAAAAAACAAGAGGCAGGAAGTGAGAGTCAGGAATAAGAATGAGTGATGGACCCCCTGTTTTGAGATATATGGTATAATACGGGAACAGTAGTCGCAGCAGTCAGACTCAACGCCGCCTTTGCGGCACCAGCAGGTAACGAAAATAACAGGACCGCGGGTGGATATGGAATTCGCCTTCTAAAGGTCGGGTGTGACTTTCTACATTTGACTTTAGACTGTATTTTTTCTAGGCGACATGCCTTGCCACGGAACAATGGGATAAAGGGGGAGTTGGTTTTATGTCTCCGCAAAGCGATGTTACTCAGGGTAATCGGGTGATCATCAGCGTGTTGGGTAAGGACCGGGTTGGTATTATTGCCTCCGTAGCCGGAGTGCTTTCTGCGGTCAACGTAAACATCCTCGATATCAGCCAGACAATTATTCAGGAATATTTTGCCATGATTCTCATGGCTGATATTAGTCACAGTAGTATTAATCTGGAGAGTCTAAAAGAAAAACTAACGGCCCTTGGCACGGAACTGGGAGTGCGTATTGACGCACAGCACACAGACGCCTTTAACTACATGCACCGCCTCTAGTCCTTTTTTGGGAGTGTGTTTATATGCTGACAATGCAGGAAATCCTGGAAACGATCAAAATGGTCCAGGATGAACACCTTGATATTCGTACTATTACGATGGGCATCAGCCTGCGTGATTGTGGCCACCCTGATGCGGATGCTGCCTGTCGCCGCATTTATGAGAAAATCACCAGGCTGGCGGGCGGACTGGTGGAAGCGGGTGAGAAGATTTCCCGTCAGTACGGGATTCCCATTGTTAACAAACGCATTGCGGTTACGCCTATTTCCCTGGTGGCGGAGTGCAGCAGCGGGGAAAACTATGTGCCCTTTGCAAGCACGCTGGACCGGGCGGCTGCTGCCACCGGTGTGAATTTTATCGGCGGTTTTTCTGCCATGGTGAAGAAAGGCTATACGGTCGGTGACCGCAGGCGTATAACCTCCATCCCGGAAGCGCTTGCTACCACGGAGCGGGTTTGTGCTTCTGTCAATGTGGCTACTACAAAAGCGGGCATTAATATGGACGCAGTGTTGCAAATGGGGCAGGTAATTAAGGA
>SKTJ01000086.1 GCA_007122565.1 Syntrophomonadaceae bacterium
AAACCAGCCTAACCAACGCAAAAAAAAGTGACCAAAAACGGCCACTTCAAAGAATATATATTAAGAGGGGGTCAACTCAAACTTAGTATAACAGGCTTTTATTACAGTAATGTTACAGAAACATTATATTTTCATTTATAGAATACCAAACTAACATCTCTTAATCAACTAGGAAAACATGGTAAACGACTTAAAACTAATCGGTGTGTGGATACGATTTGGTTTCAGGGGATAAAAACTATCTGATTGAGAGTGAGAAAAGCCATGTCAGTGTTTGTTACTTTTAAGGAGATCAAAGAAGCTGCGGCAAGGATAAACCCCTTCGTCCACCACACGCCCGTTTTTACCTCAAAAACGATCAATTCTATTTGTAAGGCAGAAGTATTTTTTAAGGCAGAAAACCTTCAAAAAGTTGGCGCCTTCAAGGCACGGGGGGCGGTAAATGCCGTTTTCAGCCTTGACGAAGAATCTGCCGGAAAGGGGGTAGCCACCCACTCGTCGGGTAATCACGCCGCTGCCCTCGCCTATGCGGCACGCTGCCGTGGGATTGAAGCTCATGTTGTGATGCCGGAGGGCGCCTTGCCTGTTAAGAAAGCTGCTGTTGCCGGTTACGGTGCGAAGATAACATATTGTGAATCCACGCTAAAGGCACGGGAAGCTGCCTTGGCGGCCGTTGTGGAGCAAACCGGAGCTGAATTTATTCATCCTTATAACGACACCCGGGTCATAGCCGGCCAGGCCACTTGTGCCCTTGAACTAATGCAGCAAGTCTCCGGGCTCCATACAATTATTACTCCTGTTGGCGGTGGCGGGCTTTTGAGCGGAACCGCACTGGCCGTGTCCGCTCTTAATCCGGGAACAGTGGTGCTGGGAGCGGAGCCGGCAGGTGCGGATGATGCCTTTAGATCCCTGCAGGCAGGCAAAATCATTCCCATGGAAAACCCACAGACAATTGCAGACGGCCTGCGGACTTCGCTTGGGGAACTCACCTTCCCCATCATTCAGAAATATGTTAAGGCTATTATTACTGTAAGTGAACCTGCGATTATGGAAGCAATGCGCTTAATTTGGGAAAGAATGAAAATTGTTGTGGAACCATCAGCGGCCGTAACTCTGGCCGCACTGCTGACCAGGAGGAATGAAATAAAAGGCTCAAGGATAGGCCTTGTGATATCGGGAGGCAATGTGGATCTGGACAACCTTCCCTGGATAAAGCAGAAGCAGCCGGGGCAACAGAGCCGTAACTATTTATAAAAATACAAATTATGTGATGGTAAAGCATTTATGAACAGAGACGCCGGTCCCCGTCGCAAACGCTTATCCCGCATTGGCAGATTACGCGCCGGGAAAACATTATTAAGCAATACCAGGGGGAGAACCTCGTTTTGGGGTATCGAAAATGGTTTGCTGTAAGCTCCCTCTGTGCAGCTATTGAATTAAAAATGTTGGGGCAGCACATAAGCGGCAACGTGAATCATGATGAGTGGACAAAGATGAAGAAAACAAAAATATTGGCCGGAAAAGAAACGGCAGAAAATCGCTTTAAAGTGCCGGTCGAGTACTTAGCTTTCTTAGCCGGTTTTACATCAACAGAAGTGCCTTGCGGCATCACATGGGAAGAGAAACCAAAAACGAAAATCCACAAAACAAAAATCCGGAAGGTGAAAGGGAAAACCCGTGACAGTATATGAGCTCATAAGGCTAATAATACAAAGTTGTATGGTTCGGATCGGAAAGGGCAAAATGAAACTCAAGCACTATTATTTTTTACAGGAACAGGAAACTCACTGGTGAAAATATCGTTGCGGGAGTTGAGTTTAGTTGGGCTTAATGGAAGGGCGGCAAGGTTGGCTGTCACAGCTAAAGGGGGCATATCCCCGGAAATTTTGCCATGAAGATGAGATATTTAAACAGATCCATGCCGGCGACCGCATCTTTATCGGTACCGGATGTGGAGAGCCCCAGCACCTGGTTGAAGCGCTCGTTAAGTACGTGGAATCTCATCCCAAAGCTTTTTTTGATGCGGAGATATTGCACGTCCTTACGCTTGGCGTGGCTCCCTATGCGAGTGAAAAGTTTCGCCGTAATTTCCGGCATAACTCCTTTTTTGTCGGGAAAAACATGCGGGAAGCGGTGAATAAAGGATTATCCGATTATACACCGCTTTTCCTTTCCGATATTCCCGACCTTTTTGCGCGGCGTATTATCCCCGTGGATGTAGCGCTGGTACAGACGTCTCCGCCCGATTCCCATGGTTATCTAAGTCTCGGGCTCAGTGTTGATATAGTTAAGCCGGCCCTGGAATATGCCAAACTGGTTGTGGCACAGGTCAATTCTTTCATGCCCCGTGTGCACGGCGATACTTTTATCCATGTTGATGCAGTGGATTACCTTGTAGCAAAAGATGAACCTTTACTACATTATGAGACGAAGGTGCCCGGTGAGATTGCTCAGCGTATCGGAAATTATGTCGCCCGCATTGTGACAGACGGGGATACCATCCAGGTGGGTTACGGGGATATTCTCAGTGCGGTGGTGGGCAACCTGCACGGCAAAAAGCACCTGGGTGTCCACACCGAACTGCTGAGCGACGGTCTTATCCGGCTCATGCAGAACGGGATTGTTGATAACAGCAGGAAGAGTATCAACCGGGGCAAAACGGTGGCCGCTTTTTGCATGGGTAGCAGCGACTCCTATGAATTTTTAAATAATAATCCTGCTGTTGAATTCAGGACTATTAATTACACCAACGATCCCCTGGTGATAGCCCGCATTAATAATATGGTGGCAATTAACACGGCGCTGGAGCTAGATCTGACGGGCCAGGCAACGGCCGAGTCTTTGGGGAAGACTTTTTTCAGCGGCATCGGTGGCCAAGCTGATTTTATGCGGGGTGCCCTGCTTGCGCAGGGGGGTAAAACCATCTTAGCGCTCCAGTCCACGGCACGCGGGGGGACCGTTTCCCGTATCGTCCCTTTCCTCAAGGAAGGTGCAGGGGTGACCCTTACCAGAGGAGATATGCGGTATGTGGTTACAGAATACGGGATCGCTTACCTGCATGGTAAAAATATCCGGGAACGGGCCATGTCCCTGATCGCCATTGCTCATCCCAGTTTCCGTCCCTGGTTGATTGAAGAAGCCAAAAAGCTTTCGCTTATCTATAGGGACCAGGCCTATCTAGCAGGGTCGGGGGGACGTTACCCTGAAGAACTGGAGACCTACCGGACAACAAGAAATGGTCTCAGGCTTTTTCTGAGGCCTGTTAAAATCAGCGATGAACCGCTGCTCAAAGACTTTTTCTACTCTCTTTCCGACAAAAGCATGTACAAAAGGTTTCTCACCAGGCGGCAGGATATGCCCCATGAAATGTTGCAGGATATGTTTGTGGTCATAGATTATACCCAAAAAATGGTTATCCTGGCGTTGCAGGAAGTGGAGGGTAAGGAAGAGGTTGTTGGGGTGGTCCAGTATGGAATAGATGAGATGGAGCACACTGCCGAGTGGGCTTTGGTGGTGAAGGATGATTATCAAAACATGGGTGTGGGGACCGAGATGGCCTCTTACCTTGTCCATATTGCAAAAAAGCAGGGTTTGCTGGGGTTTACTGCCGAGGTGCATCCTGATAATAAGGCGGTTGTCCACCTGATGGAAAAGATGGGATTTGAAATAAAGAAGCACTTTAGCGCCGGGGTTAATCTTTTTAAAATTAATTTTTGAGGGGTCAGGCTTGTAAAATTCACATCAAATATTGTTTCATCATAATGGATACGTGGGTTTCCTCGCCATATTAATCATCTGGATAATCATAACAATAATAATAAGTGAATAATTCAAGACTGACCCCGGCAAAGAACAGATCACCTAACACTGGCCTTAGGATGTTCGAGAGTGCGACATCCCAGCAACCCGTCACCCTGTTATAAAAAATTTTTGAGTAAATGAATAGAAACTGAGGTGGATTATCAAACCTCAGTTCTAATCATTTTTACTATTTAACAGCAGCCATGATATCTTCCAGAACTTTATCAATATCCTGGTCACCGTTGATGGGCTTAAAGATACCTTTTTTAGAGTAGTAGTCAATGAGAGGTTGGGTTTTTTCCATGTAAGCATTAAGGCGGGTACCTACTGATGTTTCATTGTCATCATCACGCTGATACAGTTCGTCTGCGCAACCGTTACATTTTCCTTCTTCAGCGGGAGGGTTGAAGATTACGTGATAAGAAGCGCCACAGCCCTTACATACGCGGCGTCCTGTAAGACGTGCCATCAATTTATCCAGTGGAACATCAACGTTAATTACCCCGTCTAATTTAATAGCCAGGCTGTTTAATGTTTCATCTAACGCAGCAGCTTGTTCCACAGTACGGGGAAAACCGTCCAGTAAAAAGCCTTTTTTGCAGTCGTCTTGCTGTAAGCGGTCTTTTACCATACCAATTACTACTTCGTCCGGAACCAATGCGCCTTTGTCCATATACTCTTTGGCCTTCATGCCCATTTCGGTGCCACTGGCAATGGCAGCACGGAACATATCTCCGGTGGAAATATGAGAAATGGCCATTTCTTTTACTATTCCCTCTGCCTGTGTACCTTTACCTGCTCCCGGTGGTCCCATGATAAGTAAGTTCACAAAAATCCCTCCTCAAAATAAAAAATTGTTTGTCTATACTATTGTGCATTGTATCACAGATTAATTATCGGGAGGAAACTATTGACGAAAAAATATTTATATGATAATTAATCATTAAGCACATGCTTAATGAATTAGGGAGGCGCACTTTTTGAATAAGCGGGATGAACAAAAGGAATATCGAAAGCAGCAAATACTGCAAATTGCATTGGAACAGTTTATTAGCAAGGGATTTTACGGAGCCTCTACACGGGAAATATCAAAAATCGCCGGTGTTAGCTCTGGGCTTCTGTTTCATTACTTTGACTCAAAAGAAAGTTTGTACGAAACTTTAATCGAAATCGGCTGCAGCAAGATGGTTCTTACACCCCGGCAGGACATTAGCCCGATCAAGGTATTTGAGCAGCAGGCCCAGGATTTATTGCAATTAATAACAAGTAATCCGTTTGCAGCCAAGATGTTTGTGTTTATGGGATATGCGGTCTATAATGCCGCCCAGATTTCACAAAAGGCAGGAGACTTACTGGCACGGCATGACATTACCAGCCAAAGTGTCCCCCTAATACAAAAGGGACAAGAACTGGGAGAAATACGTTCAGGAAATCCACTTGCGCTGTCCATTGCATTTTGGTGCTCCATTCAGGGTATTGCTGAAGCCATCGCACTCAATCAAAATAGCCCCATACCTGAGGCAGAATGGATCTTAGATATACTTAAAAAGAAAAGAACGGGTAGTGAGTAAACTTAGTATGGGCAATCATTTATAAAGGAGAGAGACAATCATGGAATTGTTAAAAAAGGGGTTGGGGTTAAGTCTGGCTTTCGGCATCATTATGCTCTTTAGTATGAGTATGGCAGCGGCAGATACTTCCAATCAGACATTGGGCAGGGCTGATGTGGAGGAATTATTGGATGCTGAAATTCAGCGGCAGATGGTGGAGTTCAACATTCCCAATGCGACGGTTTCTGTGGTGGCCGGTGGAGAAGTGATTATGGCCAAAGGGTATGGATATGCTGATCTGGATAAACAGATACCTGTGGATCCGGATAAGACACTTTTCCGCATCGGATCGACGTCAAAGCTGTTCACCTGGACAGCGGTAATGCAGCTTGTGGAGCAGGGCAAGCTCGACTTGGACGTTGACGTAAATGAGTATTTGGATTTTGAGATTCCTGCCAGGCTTGCATATGGTCAGGGAAAATCTGAACCGGAACCAATTACACTCAAGCATCTCATGACTCATACCCCTGGGTTCGAAGATAGTATGTCAGATATATTTAAGTTATCTGA
>SKTJ01000051.1 GCA_007122565.1 Syntrophomonadaceae bacterium
AAAAACTCCATTAAAAAGGATTGTCGTAACAAATCTTGTGGATTTGCTCCCTAAGTGGAAAAAGGCCGTAGGATGGTTATTTGACCGGGTTCCCAGGGGATTTGTTGATAAGAAAGAGGGGGTATATCAGTTTGAGGATCTATTAAAAAAATATCCAGCTACCCCCCCCAACGTAGAAATAGATCCCAGTAAGCAACTTGCATATATCCTTTACACCGGAGGCACAACGGGCCTTCCTAAAGGGGTACCCTGTACACAAAGTGGCCTGGTTTCAAATGTGATGGATTATTATGATGTGGTAGAAGGGCGTATCTCTGAGGGAAATGACCGATTTCTGCTGATCAATCCCCTATTTCACCAGATGGCCAATACAATGTTAATGGGGGTTGGGCTAACGCTGGGAAATACCACAATTATTATGCCGGTGCCTAATGTGGATGCAATTTTGGAAGCGATCCAGAGTCATAAAATTACGATCCTTTTGGGTGTTCCCGCATTGTATCGGATGATCTTGGAAAACGACCGCCTGGACATGTATGATCTTTCATCCCTAAAGTACTGCTGGAGTGGCGGTGATGTCTTGCCTGTTGAAATATTTAACCGGTTTAAAAAGTTGACGGGGAAGGCTATTTATCAGGTATATGGATCAACAGAAGTTGGCCACCTGTGCCTAAGCGATCTGGATACGGATCCATTGCCTAAGAGCATCGGTAAGCCTTTTAAATCGCGGAAAGTTAAGGTTGTAGACTCCGATTTCCTGGAGAAAGTTCCTGCAGGTGAGGTAGGGGAGTTGCTGGTTACCTCTCCTCACATTCTGGATTACTGGAAGAAACCGGAAGAGACAGCAGAGGCCTTTGTGGAGATGGATGGTAAACGGTGGTACCGGATGGGAGACTTTGTTAAGTTCAATGAGCGCGATGAGCTTGAATATGTTGATCGCAGGGCTGATGTGATCAAGCATAAGGCGTATCGGGTATCCGCTTCGGAGATTGAAGCAGTTCTGCAAGACCATGAAGCAGTAATTGGAGCCTGTGTTGTGGGGGTCGCTGATGCTAAGGTAGGAGAACGAATTAAAGCGATTGTGGTGTTAAAGGAAGATGTGCGGGGAGTCAGTGCCAATGAACTGACTCGGTTTTGTCGTGAGCGTCTTGCCGCCTATAAAATTCCCCAGTACATTGAATTCAGGGATATGCTTCCCAAATCCAAGGTAGGCAAGCTGCTGCGCCGGGAAATCCGTGATGAGGAGCGACGCCGCCAGGCATAAAGTTGGCGTAAGTTGCTATATATCTCTAAAATGGTAGCATAAAGGGCGGCTGTTGGGTAGCTGCCCTTTATTTATTCAAACGCGGTATTACTCGTCACCCTGACAACCGACCTCCACTTTGGTTGACGGAGCTCTTCTACAAAGAGTTAACCCATTTATCATCCAAAATAGCTAATATTTAACCCTTTCAGGTGTTGAGAAAGGTTATACCATAGTTTATGATGTAGATAATAATTCACTCTTTTAAAAATATTATTATACTACACTAAGTAACAGGATATGCGATGCTCAACGTCGAAGAAACTAGTGCATAAGAATTTAGTTTTCCGTAAGGAAGAATGAGTAACAAAAGAGTGATATCATAAAAAGAAGGGATTGTTGTGCATGGCTTACTGGGACGAGCAATGGGAGACAAAGCCGCTGGAGGAATTAAAGGAATTACAATTTCAAAAGTTTAGCAAACAGCTCCAACACATTAATCAAAACCCTTTCTATCGTAATCGTTTTGCTGAGGCCGGCCTAAACCCTGAAGATGTTAAGAACTGGGAAGACATAAAGAAAGTCCCCTTTACCGTTAAAAGTGACCTGAGGGACAATTACCCAACTGGATTGCTTTCCGGTAACTGGGGAGATGTTGTGCGTATACATATGACTTCCGGCACAACCGGTGCTCCCACAATTCTTGCTTACAGCGCAAACGATCTTGAAATATGGGCAGAGTGTATGGCCAGGAATTTTGTGGCCGGTGGCCTTAGTAAAAATGATATTGTGCAGCAGGCACATGGGTATGGCCTCTTTACCGGGGGGTTTGGCTTTCATTACGGATTAGAGAAAGTGGGAGCCAAAGTTATTCCCACTGGTTCCGGTGGCACGGACCGGCAACTGCGACTAATGCAGGAGTGGGGTACCACCGTATTTACCGGTACACCTTCTTATGCTGCTTATATGGCTGAAATCGCTATAGAAAAGGGTATTGATCCGGTTAAAGACTTGAAATTAAAATATGGGTTTCACGGCGGTGAACCCTGTTCCGATGGTTTGCGCAAGAGGATTAATGAGCGTCTGGGATACCGTGCCCACGGAGGCGGGTTGCGGGTTTGCTACGGTTTGACGGAAATGGGCGGTCCCATGAGTATGGACTGTGAAGCTGAGACCGGTCAGCATGTTTGGGCAGACCATTTCTTAATGGAAATAATCGATCCAGTAACCCATGAATATGTGAATCCGGGCGAACCGGGAGAACTTGTTATCAGTAATCTTAGCTTTGACTCTATGCCGATCATCCGTTACCGTACCGGTGACCGTATCATGGTGAGTACTGAGAAGTGTGAGTGTGGCCGCACCCATCCACGTATTAGCGGTTTTCTGGGACGGGTGGACGATATGCTCCTGGTGAGTGGAACCAATGTTTTCCCCAGCCAAATAGAGTTTGTGCTGCTAAAACATGCAAATCTCAGTGAGAACTGGCAACTGGTGGTGGAGGATAATAAAGGGCTGCACATGATGAAGGTGGAGATAGAACCGGCAGTAGGATCTGAAGTGGATACAGCATTTATTAAGGAATTGGAAAAGGAATTGCACTCTCATCTTGAGATCAAATGCGGTGTTGATATTAAAGATGTGGGCAGTCTGCCCCGCTTTGAAGGAAAAGCTAAGCGAGTCGTGGATAAGCGGGAATAATGCTAACACATAATATAGGCGTGCCCCAAGGGTTACCACTTAGGGATTAATTCTTATTTCACCCTTGCATAACCATACTGCCATGCTTTTTAGCGATACTCAGTTATTTTAGGATCGGTTAAAGTAATATGAAGGGGTAAAGTGTTGCTAACTAATTATCCGGCAGGTACTTTGAACATATTTCTGACTACTGATTATTGATTATTTAAAGAGAAAGCAGGAGGCATAGGTGATGATCACCGCCGGAATAGACGTTGGCAACAAAAATACCAGAGCTTTGATCCTAAAAGATGGGGAAGTCCTCGCCCGTTCCCTTGTCCCCAGCGGCTTCGACCAAAAAAAAGCAGCGAGAGATGTTTTTGACGCAACCCTTAAAAGGGCTGGCATCAGCGAAGCAGATGTAGACTATACCATGGCTACCGGTACGGGTCAGGAAAAAGTAACCTTTGCTCACGGCCGTGTCACCGAAGTAAGCTCTGCCGCCCGTGGTGCCGTGAAAATATTTCCCGGCGCCCGGACTGTTATTGACGTTGGTGCTGAAGAAGGACGTGCCATTAAAACAGACGAAAAAGGCAAGGTTATGGATTTCGCCATCAACGAGAAATGTGCGGCCGGTACCGGTTCTTTCGTAGAATCCATGAGCCGCGCCCTTGAGGTCACCCTAGAAGAGATGGGACCCCTATCCTTAAACGGGGAAAATTCAGTTCCCATGAACGCCCAATGTGCCGTCTTCGCCGAATCGGAAGTTATATCTCTCATTCACTCCCGTATCCCTAAAGAGGATATTGCCAAATCTATTCACGAAGCCATGGCCAGTCGCATTTCCTCTATGGTACGGCGTGTTGGTATTCAAAAGGATGTGGTTATGCTCGGGGGGGTAGCGTATAATAAAGGATTTGTTGAGGCTTTGGAAGAAGACCTGGAACTAAAGTTACTTATTCCAGAAGATTACCCTGAATACATCAGTGCCTTCGGCGCGGCCTTGGTTGCCGTGGACAAAGCGGGGTCTAAGTAGATGGTCGAAGTAAAAGAGTTCTGGAGATGGAAAGAATACAACTGGAAAAACCCGGATATACAATGGAAAGATGCTGCTGTTATCACCGCCGGTGTAGACGTGGGTTCTGTGAGCTCACAGGCTGTAGTTATGTGTGACAACGAGATTTATGCTTTCGCCAACATGCGCACCGGCTCCGATAGTCCTAACGGTGCTCTCAATGCCATGAAATGGGCCCTTGAAGACACAGGCATGACCTTAGACGACATCCACTGCAAAGTGGGCACCGGCTACGGCCGTGTAAACGTCCCCTTTGCGGACCGTGCTATCACGGAAATCGCCTGTCATGCCAAGGGTGCTAACTATATGTATGGCCCCACTGTCCGTACCATTATGGACATGGGCGGTCAGGACTGCAAAGCGATCCGTTGTGACGAAAAAGGCAAAGTTGTTTCCTTTCTCATGAATGATAAATGTGCAGCCGGTACCGGTCGGGGTATGGAATCTTTTGCCAGCCTGCTCGGCGTTTCCATTGAAGAAGTAGGTGAGCTTTCCCTGCAGGTTGAAGAAGAACCGCCACCGGTAAGCAATACATGTGTTGTCTTTGCCAAGACGGAAGCCACGGGCCTTTTACGTTCCGGCTGGTCCACTGAGAAAGTGCTGGCCGCTTACTGCTCCGCCATGGCACACCGTGTCGTTTCCCTGCTGGAGCGCATTGGCATGGAAGAAGATTTTGCAATCACCGGCGGCATTGCCAAGAACGTGGGAGTGGTGAGCCGCCTGGAGAAGGAACTGGGTGTTAAAGCCCTTAAACCACGCTATGATACACAGATTGCCGGGGCAATGGGCGCAGCCCTCTTCGCCAAGGCCTTGGTGGAAAAAGGTGAAAACAGGTAAAGACTTTGCAGCGCTGGAGGTGAAAAGCTGGAGGTGACAAAATGATCGCCAACTATGGCTACAAAGACGGTTCGGGTGATTTCTTCATCAGTATTGATACAAATAAGTGCATGGAGTGTGAGGAAAAACCGTGCATGGAAGCGTGTCCGGCAGGGATATTGGAGAAGTTTGCGGATGATTATAATGATGTAGTGGTGGGAGTGAAGGAAGAACATCGCAAGAAAATCAAGTATTCCTGTGCCGAATGTAAACCGGCATCAGGTAAACGAAATTTAGCATGTCAAGCTGCCTGCAAGCCGGATGCGATTGCCCATACCTGGTAAATAAAGTTGTCCTTACGTGTTTGTTGTAGCCAAGTATATTAGATTGGAGGGAATGGAGATGTCCTACGAATTTTTGAAAACGAGTAATGCAAACGGATTGATCAGGATTACACTAAATCGGCCACCCGTAAACGTTTTAACGATCGACATGATGGAAGAATTGATCAAAGCTTTTCAATGGGCCCAGGAAGAGCCCGGATCCTTGGTTTTAATAGACGCAGAAAATAAGGCTTTTTGTGCAGGGGTGGATGTGGCAGATCATACAGCTGATAAAGTGGAACTAATGATCGATGTTTTCGACCGATTGTTTATGGCCATGGATGCTGTAGAAAAACCACTGGTGGCGGCAGTAAAGGGTGTGGCTCTTGGCGGCGGGTATGAAATAGTTCTTTTTTGTGATTTGGTTATTGTTTCTGAAAAGGCTAAATTGGGCCAGCCGGAGATTGCAGTAGGGGTTTTTCCGCCGGTTGCATGTTATAAGTTACCCCGCCTTGTTTCCTGGCCTCGGGCTATGGAATTACTGCTAAGCGGTGATGCTTTTGATGCTGTTACAGGGGAAAAGCTCGGGTTGGTAAATAAGATTCTTCCTGTTGAAGATTTTGATGCAGGTGTAGAGGATTACCTGAAAAAGTTTCTTAACAAAAGCCCGATTGTCCTCGCATTGACAAAAAAAGCAGCAATGGCCGGACAGGGTAAAGACTTAAGTGCGGGATTAAAGGCTATTGATGATATCTACTTGCGTGAGTTAATGCACACAGAAGATGCAGTGGAAGGGCTACAGGCATTTATGGAGAAAAGGCCGCCGAAATGGCGGGGCAAGTAAATAAGTATTTCAGGAGGTAAGAGTAATGAGCGTACCGTCTAAAATTAAAACATGGCAAATGGTGGAGCCCGGCAAATTGGCATTAACCGAAATTGATGTTCCGGAACTGCAGCCTGGTGAGGTGCTGGTTGAAGTGGCCGGATGTGGCGTATGTCATACTGATGTAGGATATTTTTACGATGGCGTGCCCACGGTAAGCAAACCCCCGTTAACCCTGGGGCATGAAATCAGTGGCCGCGTAGTGGCCGGCGACGACAAGTTGTTGGGTAAAGAAGTAATCATTCCGGCAGTAATGCCCTGTGGCAGCTGTGAAATTTGTGCATCCGGCAGGGGTAACCGTTGTTTGAAACAAAAGATGCCCGGTAATAGCATGGGAATGTATGGTGGTTTTGCCACCCATATACCTGTTCCTGCTGCAGATCTCTGTGTGGTGGATAATCGCGGGGATATGCCTCTTGAAGTGCTTTCCGTAGTAGCTGATGCTATCACTTCCCCCTACCAGGCTGCAATGAAAGCCGACGTACAGGAAGGTGATCATGTTGTAGTAATCGGGGCTACCGGAGGTATTGGTGTTTACATGACCCAGATTTGCGCAGCACTTGGGGCCAAAGAGGTAATTGCTATTGCCCGAAACAAGGAAAAACTGGAGCGCTCTCTTGAATTCGGTGCTACTCATACTATCAGTACACTTGATCAGAATGTAAAGGAAGTCAGGGACAGTTTTAAGGCATACGGTAAAGAAAATAAGTTGCCTAATTATGGCTGGAAAATATTTGAGTGCACCGGTTCGAAGGTAGGACAGGAAATGGCCCTGGAAATGTTATCTTTCGTCGGTAAAATGATTGTTGTAGGCTTTGGGATGCATAAAGTAGAATATATGTTTTCGCGCCTCATGGCTTTTGATGCTGAGATTATTGGAACATGGGGTTGTCTGCCAAAGTACTACAAGGAAGTTTTTCAAATGATCATTGATGGAAAAATCAAGGTAGATCCTTTTGTGGAGACCCGTCCCATGAGTCAAATATTACCATCCTTTGAAGAATCGCATAGCGGGAAATTAATGAAACGAGTTGTTTTGATACCTGATTTTTAATCTTCAAGTAACAGTTAAGTATAAAACCATCATACTTAGCAGACAACGCCCGGGCTTGCCCGGGCGTTGTCTGCTAAGTTGATTTATCAATTGCATTATAAATTTGCCCGCAATGCAGGGATAGAGTTATGGATCGTAACCACTCAGGTATAATTTGCAGCGGGGTGCAGGATACCTGTTCGAAACCTCAGTCTCAAGTTAAAGATACAGGGGTTGCCTTTGCCAACCCGGCCCACACGCTTTGGCTCGCTGCGTTCAAACACGTAGCATGTGGAAACCCCGGTCCGGCAAAGCCTTTTGATCGAGCCTGAACGGTTACTCACAGGTAATCCTGAACCCCTTTGTGCTATTTTCAAGAGTGCTGAGTTGTTACTATGGATCATGTAAAGGATAGCGTTTAACAAAATAGTTTGAAGTATAAATTTATTCAACATGTTTTTTAATGCAAAAGAAGGTATTCCCTTCCATGATGACGAATTAAAACCAATCATACTTGTAAGGAGTGGTTTTTATGGCACAAGTTCGAATTGTTACCGATTCGACCGCTTTCCTGGAGGAAGAAACAATTGAAAGGTATAATATTTCTGTGGTTCCCCTGTATGTAAACTTTGAGAATGAAGTTATCCTCGATGGATCCATTTCAAATGCTGAATTTTTTGACAAAATGAAAAATGCAACAAAAATGCCCTTTACTTCCCAGCCATCACCGGGTGATTTCGTAAAAGTATATGAGAAAATATTAGAGGAAGGGGATGATATAGTTACTCTGGTTATATCTTCCGGAATTAGCGGCACTTATGACAGCGCTATCAATGCGGCAAAATTACTTGATATAAAGCGGATTGCTGTGGTGGATACTACAATGACTTCCGGGGGGCTGGCAATGCTGGTAAAAGAGGCAGCTGAAGCAGCAGCACAGGGAAAAACAAAGGAAGAGATTGTCGCTCTCTTGGAAGATAAAAAGCGGCGGCTACGGCTATTCTTTATCCCCGATACATTAGAGTACCTAAAAAAGGGTGGGCGTATCGGTGGCGCTCAGGCCTTGCTTGGGACCCTTTTAAAGATAAAGCCGGTATTATATTTGAATAACGGTAAGGTGGAAACATATGACAAGGTAAGGACCATGAAAAAGGCAATGGAACGGATTGTTGATGAAATCCCCCCGGCAAAGGGCCCTTTTACCCTGACAATCATTCATGGTGAAGCATTTGATACGGCAAATAAAATGAAAGCTATGATTACAGAACGTTTCCCGGAGGCTGAAGTTATTATCAATGAATTAAGCCCAGTAATCGGCACACACGCCGGCCCGGGAGTGGTAGGCCTTTGCTTTTATGCACAGTAACTTTACTAGGATATTAATTTAACTATCGGAGTGAATGTGATGAGCTGTAACGGGCATAAGGTGGTTTTGCTTGGGGGAGATGACCTGCGGGACATGTTCCTCCAGGGCACCCTCTATTTTGAAAAACACAAAGAAGCCATAAACGATCTGAATGTTTTCCCCGTACCCGATGGGGATACAGGCACTAATATGGCCCTTACGCTTCAGGCGGCTTCCCGGGAACTGCAAAGTGTTTCTACAACCAGTTCTATTGGTGAGGTTTCCAGGATTGCCGCACGCAGTGCCCTGATGGGAGCACGTGGTAATTCCGGGGTGATTCTGTCTCAACTGTTCCAGGGAATAGCAAGGGGTCTTGCCGGGAAAGAGGATGCCCGTCTGACTGAGTTGGGGCGGGCATTTCAGTACGGTATCGTCTATGCATACAATGCGGTTTCCCGCCCGGTTGAAGGGACAATATTGACGGTAGCGCGGGAAATTGCAAGGGGTAGCCGGATCGCTGTTCAGAAAAATATTAATGTAGTGGATTTGTTGGGCGTTGCCATAGCAAGCGGAAAAAAGGCGCTGGAACGCACTCCGGATCTATTGCCTGTTTTAAAAGAAGCAGGTGTGGTTGACGCCGGTGGTTTGGGATTGATTGTTTTTTTGGAGGGTTGCTTGCAGAGTGTGTCAAGACATTCTTCAGATGAAATACCATTAACTGAAGGGGAAAAAGCGACAGGAGAATTCTATAAATACATTTCTCAGGACAACGAAACAGTAGAAGAAAGCACTAGTCTGCAGGAAGAGTTTGATACCCGCTTCCCTTACTGTACCGAACTTATAATCAGGGGAGATGATCTGTTACTACCCACATTGCGCCAGCAATTAGAGCCAATGGGTGATTCGTTACTGGTGGCAGGGGATACTGGCGTGGTAAAAGTACATATTCATACAGCTAATCCGGGAAGTGTGCTGGAAACCTGTCTGGCGTGTGGCAGCATTCATGATATTAAAATTGATAACATGCTGGACCAGTTCAATAAGACTCGCTGGAGTGATGGTGAAGGCCAGCCTGCTCAGGGATTAAGAACTGTATCGGCACAAATTGAAACCACTCCGCAGCAGCGAAAACCCTTAATGGAAATTGGTCTGGTAGCGGTCGCGGCCGGAACAGGATTTGTGGACATATTTGAAAGCATGGGGGCAGACCGCATTGTTTTTGGTGGACAGAGTATGAACCCGCCGGTTGAGGATCTGGTGAATGCTGTTCTGGAGGTAAATTCAAAAAAGGTCATTATTCTCCCCAATAACAGTAATGTCCAGTTTGCTGCAGAACAGGCGGTTAAGCTGGTAGATAAAGAGATTTCCGTGATCGATACCAACAGTCTTCCCCAGGGTCTTGCGGCGATACTGGCATTTGACCGGAGTAAATCTCTGGCGGATAACTTTGTGGAGATGTGCCTGCGGGCCAGGCAGGTAAAAACGCTGGAGGTTACCTATGCTACCCGTGATGCTGTGGTAAACGGAATCACGGTGCAAAAGGACGATATTATCGGACTTGCTGATGGAGCACTGCTGGTTAGTGGCCTGACTATAAACGAAACAGTATTGGAACTTCTGCGTAATGTTCTTGATGATCAAGAAGAACAGATTGTTACATTGTTCTATGGTCATGATGTAACTGAAAGTGATGCAGGTGAACTTGCCCAAAAGGTGGAGGCTGATTTTCCCGATAGCGAAGTGGAGTTGCAATCCGGGGGACAGCCACTCTATTATTATCTCATCTCCGTGGAATAACTAACGAATTGATCAGGAGTCAGGGGCAGAAGTCAAAATAGGCCGTTTTCCTGCAGTAATATTTCTTGCCTCAGGGCAGACTATTTGTGTGGACGGTGGTTGGTTATGCGCTGATGCATTAATCATTAGACCTGTGGTAAAATGTCATAAAGGAGCTGCCCTGTCTGCATTAGATATATTTGTGGAGGTAACAGATGACAATACCTGTTTATAAAAGAATTATTCTTAAGTTAAGTGGAGAAGCCCTGGCCGGACAAAAAGGCTCCGGTATTGATTACAAAGTTTTAAAGGATATTGCGAAACAGATAGACGAAGTAAATAAATTTAATGTGGAGATTGCTGTTGTAGTTGGCGGAGGAAACATTTGGCGGGGTGCTAATGCTGATGAGCGGGGGATGGACCGGGCCACGGCTGACTATATGGGTATGTTAGCCACGGTGATAAACGCCCTTGCCTTGCAGGATGCCCTCGAGAGCATTGGGGTTGATACGCGGGTGCAATCTGCTATTGATATGCAGCAAGTAGCAGAACCCTATATCCGCCGGCGGGCAATCCGTCACCTGGAAAAGGGAAGAGTGGTGATCTTTGCCGGCGGTACGGGCAACCCTTATTTTACCACTGATACAACTGCAGCTTTACGGGCTGCTGAGATAGAAGCGGAAGTGATATTGTTGGCTAAAGGGAAAGTCGATGCTGTTTACGATATGGATCCGCTCCTTAATCCTGAGGCTACAAAATTTACCGAAATGAGTTATATTGATGTAATTAATAAAGGGCTGGGCGTAATGGATTCAACGGCTGCTTCACTGTGTATGGACAACATGATTACACTGGTGGTTTTCGGTTTAAATAAGTCTGGTAACATTAAAAAGGTCATAATGGGAGAAAAATTGGGAACAATTGTAAGGGGGGGAACCAATAATGGATGATATTTTTAAAGAGACGGAGCGAAAAATGGACAAAAGTGTGGAAGCGTTTAAACGGGAACTTTCCACGCTTCGTGCCGGCAGGGCTGTTCCTTCATTGCTGGACAGGATTCAGGTGGATTATTATAATACACCAACGCCTCTAAACCAGCTTGCCACCATCTCCACTCCGGAACCGCGACTCCTTGTTATCCAGCCCTGGGATAAAAATGTCCTGGCGGATGTGGAAAAGGCAATTTTAAAATCAGATCTGGGCCTGACCCCTAACAACGATGGGACTTTGATCAGACTGAGTATTCCGCAACTTACGGAGGAACGAAGAAAAGAGCTGGTAAGGTATGTACGTAAGAAGGCGGAAGAGGGAAGGGTGGCAATTCGCAATATACGCAGGGAAAGCAATGATTTGCTTAAAAATGAAGAAAAGAAGGGTACTATATCTGAAGATGATCGCCGGCTTTTTCAGGAAGAGAACCAGGAATTGACAAACAAACGAATAGAAGAAGTGGATAATCTGCTTGCTGACAAAGAAAAAGAAATCATGGAAGTTTGATTATCAGTTATAAGGACAATCTTTTATGAAAAACAATATAATTCCTGATGTAACGGCTTTTCCCCTGGATCAGGCCTTAAATCTTCTTGAAAAACATAGTGTCTCTTATTATGTAAAAAAAGCGCTTCCATTTCGCCCACCCGGAAAGTCATCCGGTAAAGTTGAAAACAAAGAGTTGCAGCCTACGGTTTACCGGGTAATCAGACAGGTAGAGGGTAAAGAAGGTGTGGTTGAGCTAGTGGTTGCACCTGAGGCTGCAGCAGAATAGCTATTGCTTACCCCCAGCGATGGGGGTCAATTTATGCGTACGGGGGCTCAGGGATGAGCAAAAAGAAAGAAGAAGAATTGCTAAAACTTGTGAGCGAAGAAGAAATTCCGGTCCATGTTGCTGTGATCATGGATGGAAATGGCCGCTGGGCTAAAAATAGGGGTTGGCCACGTATTGCCGGCCACAAAGCCGGTATGGATACGTTGCGGGAAATCATCAGTTGTGCCGATGAGATTGGTATCAAAGTGATGACCTTTTTTGCTTTTTCCACGGAAAACTGGAAAAGGCCCTCATGGGAAGTTAAATATTTGATGAAGTTACCGGAAGAGTACTTACAAAAAGAATTGAATACTCTCATGGAAAAAAATGTTGTGATCAAAGCCATTGGTGATCTCAGCCGTCTTCCCAGGCGAACGCTAAAAGCGGTCAATGATGCCCTTCATAACACCAAAGATAATACAGGTCTGGTTATAAATTTTGCATTGAACTACGGTGGCCGGGCTGAAATTGTGGATGCGGTCAGACAGATTTCCCAAAAAGTAGCTGCGGGCAAGCTGGAACCGGATGATATTGATGCACAGGTGCTGGCTGACCATCTTTACACGGGGGATATCCCCGATCCAGACCTTTTAATTCGTCCGAGTGGTGAACTGCGCATCAGTAATTTTCTGCTCTGGCAAATGGCCTATACTGAGTTGTGGTTTACGCGTATCCTCTGGCCTGATTTTAATAGGGAACATTTTTTAAGGGCAATTATGGACTATCAAAGACGGGAAAGAAGATTTGGAGGGATTAAGAAGTAGTTGGATTAGGATTAGTATATGGATGGGGTGTATTTTAATGTTAAAAACAAGGGTATTTACTGCGCTACTTGGTATCCCCGTTTTACTCTTCTTTGTTTATTTAGGCAATTATTGGTTTACCCTTTTCATTCTGCTTGTTACTCTAATCGGTTTAAAAGAGTACAACACTTTGATGAGAAAGGGAGATTGGAAACCATTTGAGATAGCAGGATATTTAATGATCCCTATTTTGTTTTTTGCAGTTTATCAGGATAGTGCTCCTTTGCTAATCTCTCTTTGGATTCTTTTCTTTCTTACGTTCAGCCTGCTGCCCGTGTTTTTTTATGGAAGAGTTAAATATTGGGATTCTGCTCTTGCCTTTTGGGGTATTATATACACAGGTGGACTTGCCGGATTTTTGCTTGCCACACGTATGTTGCCAGATGGTTTTTACTATATCCTTTTTATATTAATTGTTATCTGGTCTAATGATATTTTTGCTTATCTGTGGGGTAGTCGTTTTGGGCGTCGCAAGCTTGCACCCGCTATCAGTCCAAAAAAGACGGTAGAGGGCACGATCGCAGGCCTTGTGGCAAGTGTGCTGGCCGGTATGGCGTTGGGAATTCTGTTGCCTGTGGAACTAATTAGTCTAACAACGGGAGCACGCTTGGGGTTACTTACGGGAGTAACAGGTTCCCTCGGTGATCTTAGTCAGTCGGCGTTGAAACGTAGCGTTGGGGCCAAGGATTCCGGAGACTTGCTACCTGGACACGGAGGTATCCTGGATCGGTTTGACAGCCTTTTCTTTGCGGCACCTTTCTTTTATATATACTTACGCTATTTCATGATTTGACCTGGCGAGTATGTACAGTACTGTATATTTACTTGAACTGGAAATCTGTTATAATAATACAAGGGAGTTTGGAGTAATATGGTACAGCGTGTGGCAATTCTGGGCTCAACCGGCTCTATCGGTACTCAGACCTTAAAAATAGTAGAGCAGTTCCGGGACAAATTCAGTGTTTGCGCCCTTGCCACCGGGAATAATATTTCCCTATTAGAGGAGCAGGCCAGGATTTTCAAACCTGAAGTTGTGTCTGTAAATAATGAGAAGCAGGCTAACGTACTGAAAAGGAATCTCGCTGATTTACCCATTAAGGTTCTTGCCGGCGCGGATGGATTAAAGGAATTATCTGCCTGGCCCGGTGCTGATGTTGTAGTTGTTGCTGTGGTGGGTTTCAGTGGAGTAATTCCAACCTTAACAGCGATCAGGTCAGGGAAAAAAGTGGCACTTGCCAACAAGGAAACCCTCGTTGCTGCCGGTGAACTGATAATGGCAGAGGCACGCCGCCATAATACTGTAATAATGCCCATAGATAGTGAACACGCGGCTATTTTCCAATGTCTGCATGCCGCTAATAGGGGCGGCGAACTGAAACAGGTGATCCTCACGGCTTCCGGGGGGCCGTTTATAGGTAAAAACAGGGATGAATTGGCAAATGTTACAGCCAAACAGGCCCTCAGACACCCTAACTGGCTGATGGGCCCCCGAATTACTATTGATTCAGCCACAATGATGAACAAAGGGTTTGAGGTAATCGAGGCTTATCATCTATTCGATCTGAATAAGACACAAATTCAGGCCGTGGTTCATCCGGAGAGCATTGTTCATTCCATGGTGGAGTTTGTTGACGGCTCTATAGTGGCACAATTAGGACTGCCGGATATGCTATTACCTATTCAATATGCTCTGAGTTATCCTGATCGGTGGCCCAATCCTTTTCCTCGTTTTGATTGGGGCAAAAGTCATATGCTTCACTTTTTACCTATTGTACCAGGAGAATTTCCATGCCTGGATATGGCGTTTCAGGCGTTGCAGGTGGGAGGTACCTTGCCCGCGGTTCTCAATGGGGCCGATGAAATTGCCGTGCGTCACTTTTTGGAAGATAGGATCTCATTTTTAAAAATACCCGCTTTGCTGGCGGAGGTAATGAGTAGGCATAAGGTGAAGCAGCATCCATCACTGGAGGAGATAGTGGATGCTGACCGCTGGTCCCGGGAGGAAACGGAAACTTTGATTAATCATTAATACCGGGAACTGTCTTGAACCTTTGTTAAAAGCGGGAAAAAGAGGAGCGTTTCACTGTGGTTAGTACCATTATCGCCTCTATCTTGATATTTGGATTGCTGATTTTTGTTCACGAACTGGGACATTACCTTGCGGCTAAGCGAGCCGGTATTAAAGTTCTGGAGTTTGCGCTAGGTTTTGGCAAGGAGTTGATTGGTTGGGAAAAAGAAGGCACCCGCTACACGCTGCGTCTCTTTCCCCTGGGGGGCTTTTGTCGCCTGCTCGGGGAAGACGCGGAAGAAAAGGAGCAGGAAGGAAACTTTCAAAGTAAATCTATTCCTGCCCGTTTTGCTGTTATTGCTGCCGGGCCGTTGATGAACTTTGTCCTGGCTATTCTTCTTTTTGCGTTGATGTACTTCTTTTTCCTCGGCGTCCCCCAGCAGCATACCACCCGTATCGGCGAGGTTCTTGCCGGTGGCAGGGCAGAGGAAGTGGGTTTGCAAGACGGGGACGTTATCCTCGCAGTCAACGGTGTGAAGGTGCAAGACTGGTCGGATGTGGTATCCCGTATTAACGCTAATCCGGAAAAGGAAATTCTGCTTCAACTACAAAGAAATGGACAGCAACACACAGTTACTGTTACGCCTGAGAATGAGGGCGGGAGGGGCCTAATTGGCATTACGCCGGTATATAAAAAGTTTGCCTTTTTCCCTTCAATACTTTGGGGATTTAATTATACCTGGTTTTTTATCAAGCTCATATTTGTCAGTTTTTATCAAATGATTATGGGCGTTATACCGGCGGATGTGGCTGGACCGGTTGGCATAGTCTCCGTTGTGGGTGAGGTTATGCAAACAGGGGTTAGTAACCTACTTTCCCTGGCGGCAATTATCAGTATCAACTTGGGAATTATTAACCTTCTGCCTATTCCTGCCCTGGATGGAAGCAGATTACTATTTCTGTCATTGGAGGGAATCCGGGGAAAACCCATCGATCCGCAGAAAGAGGGCTTCATTCACTTTGTCGGTTTTGCCATGTTAATTATGTTAATGGTTTTTATCTCTTTCCAGGATATTTTTCGTTTGTTTTAAAACAGGAGTGATGGGGATTGCGCCATTCGATGGCAGTGCAGGTTGGAACCGTTACCGTCGGCGGCGGTGCACCGGTTTCCATCCAATCCATGACAAATACAGCTACAACAGATATAAAGTCTACGTTGCAGCAGATTGGAAGGCTGGTGGAGGCGGGATGCGAAATTGTCCGTCTCGCTGTGCCTGATGAAAAAGCGGCAAAATCTCTGGCAATGATCAAAAATAGCATAAATATCCCCCTGGTTGCCGATATTCACTTTGATTACCGCCTGGCAATCATGGCTTTGGACGCGGGAGTGGATAAAATAAGGATAAACCCGGGAAACATCGGGGGAGAAGAAAAACTTAAGCAGATTATTGTCCGGGCAAGAGAGAAGAATATTCCCATACGTATTGGGGTGAATGCCGGTTCCATCCCCGGGGAACTACGGAAAAGGTATGGCGGAGTGACGGCGGATGCACTGGTAGAAACGGCAATGCGCACCCTGGACTACTTTGAGCAGCATAAATTCGACAAAATTATCCTTTCCCTGAAAGCTGCCGATGTTTTAACTACTATACAAGTCTATCAAAATGTTGCCTCCCGCGTTTCTTATCCTTTGCATCTAGGTATAACAGAGGCAGGAAGGGGATTAAAGGGTATTGTAAAATCAACATTAGGTATCGGCTCTCTTTTGCTGCAGGGGATTGGTGATACATTGCGTGTTTCCCTGACCGGCGATCCGGTAGAGGAGATCCCCGTTGCCCGGGAAATTTTGCAGGCAGCGGGATTGCGATACTTCGGACCCGAGATTATATCCTGCCCAACCTGTGCCCGTTGTGAAATAGACCTACCGGCAACTGTGGATATAGTGGAGGAGATAATCAGAGGTAATAAAGAAATAATGTCTGCTTTACCTTTAAAAATTGCGGTGATGGGTTGTCCGGTTAATGGTCCGGGGGAGGCCCGTGAGGCCGATGTGGGTGTTTCGGGAGGCAAAGGTTTCGCGATAGTATTCAGAGAAGGAAAAGTGATTAAAAAAGTTCCATTTTCCGAGTTGGCCGGAACTCTGCAGGAAACAATTATGCATCTGTGTATGCGTAAAAGAAACGACACAACTTAAACAAGAAGATGGAGGCAGTCAGATGGAAGCAATCGCCATTATTCCCGCATATAACGAGGAAAAGACGATCGGCGATGTCCTGGAGGTTCTGGAAAAGGTTTCTCTGATTCGGAAAATAATTGTCGTCAGCGACGGCTCCACCGACAACACGGTTGATGTGGCCCGCAGTTTCAATGTGGAAGTGGTTGAGCTGGAGGAAAATCGTGGCAAAGGGGGAGCTTTGAAAGCGGGTCTCGAGAACATTAGGGCCGATGTGGTCCTTTTCCTCGATGCTGATTTGCTTGGTCTCACAGTTGAACACGTACATAGTCTTTTAGAACCGGTACTTGAAAACGGTGTGGATATGACCATCGGAATTTTTGAAAAGGGGAGAATAGCTACCGATTTAGCACAAAAAATGGCTCCCCAACTATCAGGGCAGCGAGCGTTAAAATTTTCACTGCTTGAGCAGATATCGGATATCGATGTGTCACGCTTTGGCGTAGAGGTGGCCTTGAACAGATTCATGGAATCATCAGGGACAAAAGTGCAAGTAGTTATCCTCCCCGATATGTCACATGTGATGAAAGAAGAGAAGTTGGGCGTCTGGAAAGGAATGGCTGCCCGTATGAAAATGTACTGGGAGATCGTTAAATACCTTACCCGTGCCAGCTCCCTGCGGTAAGGCTGCTTGCAAGTTTTTGTAAGATGTGCTAAAATGTTTCCTGGAGTATAGTGGGAGTGTATTACATCAAAGAGTGGGCTTTTCCCCACTCTTTGTTCTTACAATAGACTTGGAGGTTTATGATGGAGCAGAAAGAACAGCAGGGTTACAGTCAACATTTAACAACTATTGAAAAGCTTACTGCAAGCGCAGTGGAACAGATTGGCTACGAGTTGGTGGATGTTGAATGGAAAACTTCAGAAGGAAGCCCGCATATTGTAGTTTATATAGACAGTGCGTCAGGTGTTTCACTGGAAGACTGTCAGAAGGTGAGTAAGTTTCTTGGTGAGGTGTTGGACCGGGAAGATCCGCTGTCCTCCAGATATTACTTAGAGATCTCTTCGCCGGGTATTGAACGGCGTTTAAAAAAAGCGGCGGATTTTATTCGCTTTCGGGGAAGAGATATTAAATTAAAGACACTACACAAAATTGATGGAAGCAGGAATTTTCGTGGAGTTTTAAAAGAATTTAAGGATAACATACTAACAATATTGTTGGAAAACGGTGAAGAGAAGAAGATTGATTTGATAGATATTGCCAGGGCTAATCTCTGGTACAAACAGGAGCCGAGGAGGTAGGTTTGATTGAGTGAGGACTTTTTACTGGCCTTGCATGCCCTTGAAAAAGAAAAAGGCATTAATAAAGATACTCTCTTTGAAGCAATAGAGGCGGCCCTGATTTCTGCATATAGGAGAAATTTTAGCTCTGCTCACAATGTGAGGGTACACATCGATCGGGAAGAGGGTAATATTAATGTTTTTTCCTGTTACAATGTGGTGGAAGAGGTTGCTCAACCACAGCAGGAGATCTCTTTGGAGCAGGCAAAAGAAATTAATCCCAAGAGCGAACCGGGGGATGTAATTGAAATAGAGGTTACTCCCCGTAATTTTGGGCGTATTGCTGCACAGACGGCAAAACAGGTTGTGATTCAACGTATCAGGGAAGCGGAACGGGAATTAATTTACGAAGAATATATAGACCGGGAAGACGATATTGTTACGGGAGTAATACATCGTTTTGAGCAAAAAAACGCCGTTGTAAATTTGGGTCGGGCCGAAGCGATTCTGCCAACTGCTGAACAATTGC
>SKTJ01000217.1 GCA_007122565.1 Syntrophomonadaceae bacterium
AGGAACAAAGGCATGGTTTTGACGAAATTTGCTTCCTGCTCTTATTTGGTAAATTGCCTACCCTAAAACAGTTAGATCTTTTTAAAGAGTTACTATGGGAAAGCAGAAACCTCCCGGACGGTTTCACGGAAGATATGATTTTAAAGGCGCCGAGCAGGGATATTATGAATAAACTGGCGAGAAGTGTGCTGGCCTGTTGCTATTATGATGAAAATGCGGAAGATACGGACGTGCCAAATGTGCTTAGGCAATCCATTGAGCTTATCGCACGCTTTCCCACCATGGCAGCGTACGCGTACCAGGCACGGGCGCATAATTTCGGCAAACAAAGCTTGTATATCCATAACCCACAAAAAAATTTAAGCCCCTCGGAAAATTTTCTGTACATGATCCGGCCGGACAATCAATACAGCGAGTTGGAAGCGGAGATTTTGGACCTCAACCTGATCCTCCATGCCGAACATGGCGGGGGTAATAATTCTGCCTTTACGACTCACGTTGTTTCCTCAACAGATACGGACACATACTCAGCAATTGCTGCCGCCATTGGCTCTTTAAAAGGGACAAAGCACGGGGGAGCCAATATTAAAGTGTTCAATATGGTAGAGGACATTAAGACAAATGTGCAGCGCTGGGATAATGAAAAGAAAATTGAAGATTACCTTGTAAAAATCATCAGAAAAGAAGCCTTTGACAGAAGTGGCTTAATCTATGGTATTGGACATGCAGTTTATACTCTCTCCGATCCCAGGGCGCTTTTGCTTAGAGAAAGAGCCAGAGCTTTGTCACTGGAAAAGGGTATGACGGAAGAATACAATTTATATAATGCTATAGAGAAGATAGCTCCCCTGGTAATAGCCGAAGAGAAGAAATTTGACAAGGCTATGGCCACAAACGTGGACTTTTACTCAGGGTTTGTCTACAAAATGTTGAATATTCCCGTGGAATTATTTACACCCATTTTTGCCATATCACGCATTGCCGGTTGGTCCGCTCACAGGATTGAGGAAATTGTAAGCGGGGGCAGGGTCATCCGGCCTGCTTATAAGAATGTGATGCCCAAGAGCACTTACATCCCTTTGTCACACCGCTAGCAAAATAATTTTACTTGGAAGCTGGTAAGTGGACGTCCAGTTGGGGATAGGGGATGTTAATTCCAGCTTCGTCAAACTTGAGCTTCACCTTTTCCAGTAAATCAAAGTAAATATTCCAGTAATCTTCTGTTTTACACCATACCCTGAAGAAAAATACTATGGCACTATCACCATGCTCTCCCAGGACAATCTGAGGAGCAGGTTCCTTAAAAATTAACTCGTGCTCTGCCGCAATTTTACCTAATACATCTTTTACTTTCTGGATATCATCGCCGTAACCGACGCCAAACTTAAAGTCAACGCGTCTGGTATCATTGGCTGTGAAATTGACGGCGCTGTTATTGGAGAGGCTGGCATTGGGAATAATGATTTTTTTGTTGTCGGGAGTATGGAGAATGGTATAAAAAAGTTGTATCTCCTTTACCGTCCCCGCATGTCCCGCCGCTTCAATATAATCGCCAACTTTAAATGGTTTGAGGATGAGGATCAGAACACCCCCTGCAAAATTTGCCAGACTTCCCTGCAGGGCCAATCCCACGGCAAAGGCCACAGATGTAAGCAAAGCAATAAGTGTTGTAATTTCTAAACCAAGCATGGAGGCAACAGTAACAATTAAAATAATCTGTAAAGCTATCCTGATCAAAGAAACTAAAAAAGCGTTCAGGGATGCTTCTGTTCTGGATTTTTCCAGGCGTTTTATGACGAAGGAGCTCAGCTTCTTGATTAACAATAAACCTATAAATAAACCAATACCGGCAGTTACGATTCTTCCAGCGTAAGCGAGAATTAAAGTGTTTAGCAAGTTGAAATCCATTTTCAACCTCCACTTAAGTAATAGATGAACATAAACATATAATAGAATATTTGTTAATAGCTGTCTACCCGCTTAATATTGAATAAACTAAAAAAAACTTCAGAAAAAATAGGGTGTTGGACAGAGATAATATTGTTAAGAGATTTCACCCTTGCTTTTCCATTACCTTTTTGCTACAATTAAAGCAAGATAAATGAGGGTCCTTAGCTCAGTGGGAGAGCGCTACCTTGACACGGTAGAAGCCGCGTGTTCAATCCACGCAGGACCCACCAAGATTAACGAGGCCAAACGGCCTCGTTTTTACGTACCTACTATCTTTTTAAATAAATGTGCGGACAACTCTGTCCTACTAATGAATCTAATTATCTTTGTTTTAGCATTTCTTGCCTCTTGTCCTGCTTTTTGCCTCTCTTGCTTCTTGCTTCTTGTTTCTTGCTTCCTGTACTTGACAGCAATTAAACATATCATTATGATTTAAAGGAAGAAAGGGGGCGCACGATTCAATGGTAGAAGGACATGATATGATAAACGGCGATAAAGGGTTGGATCAAATGCTGAAGATAGAGATTGAGGGACGGGGTAGATTTGAGGTGCCCCGGGGGACAACCATTGCCGCCCTGTTGGAGCAGGCCGGGGGTAAGATATCCCGGGAGGCCATTGCGGCCAAGCTCAACGGCAGCGTGGTCGATCTACGTACGCCCCTGCAGGATGATGCTTCAATTGATGTTGTGACCTTTGATGATGAGCATGGGGCGGAAATTTACCGCCATACAGCCAGCCATGTGATGGCCCAGGCTGTAAAGAATCTTTATGGTGACGTGCGCCTCGGTATAGGTCCTGCCATAGAAGACGGTTTTTATTACGATTTCCACTTTGTCGAACCCTTAGGACCGGAAGAACTGGAGAAGATCGAAGGGGAGATGCAGAAAATTATTAAGGAAGACCTGCCGCTGGAACGGACGGAGATGAGCCGCGATGCTGCTCTTCGTTTCTTCGGGGAGCAGGGTGAAGCATATAAGGTAGAACTTATTCAGGGCCTGCCTGATGATGCGGTTATTTCGTGTTATGGCCAGGGAGATTTCGTTGATCTTTGTGCCGGTCCCCACCTTGCATCCACGGGGCGTCTTAAAACAGTGAAACTATTGAACCTGGCAGGAGCTTACTGGCGCGGCGATGAGAAACGGCCTATGCTGCAGCGTATTTACGGGACGGCTTTTCCAAAGAAAAAAATGTTGGATGAATATCTTGCCAGAATGGAAGAGGCTAAAAAAAGAGACCATCGCAAACTGGGCAGGGAGCTTGATCTTTTCTCCTTCCACGAGGAAGGACCCGGTTTTCCCTTCTACCACCCGCGTGGGATGGTGATCCGGCGGGAGTTGGAGCAGTTCTGGCGCGAAGAACATCGGCGTGCCGGTTACGAGGAGGTTCAGACACCGATCATATTAAACAGGAGTCTCTGGGAGCAGTCAGGCCACTGGGAGCACTACCAGGAGAACATGTATTTTACCAAGATTGACGAAGGGGATTATGCGGTCAAGCCCATGAACTGTCCTGGAGCCATGCTGGTCTACAAGGCGGGAATGTACAGCTACCGGGATCTGCCGCTGCGTCTGGCAGAGATGGGTCAGGTGCACAGACATGAAAAATCAGGGACGCTGCACGGCCTGATGCGGGTGCGCAGTTTTACCCAGGATGACGCCCATATCTTCATGCTTCCGGAACAGATCGAGGCGGAAGTGGACGGTGTTATGGAACTTGTGGATAAATTTTATCGCGTATTCGGGTTTACTTACAATGTGGAGTTGAGCACGAAGCCGGAGAAATCCATGGGGAGCGAAGCGATGTGGTCCCAGGCAACAGGGGCCTTGCATGCGGTTTTAACTAAAAAGGGTATTAATTTTAAAATTAATGAGGGGGATGGTGCATTTTATGGCCCCAAGATCGATTTTCATCTGCGGGACAGCTTGGGGCGCACCTGGCAGTGCGGCACGATCCAGCTTGATTTCCAGATGCCGGAGAAGTTCGATCTTTCATATATTGGTGCGGACGGACAGAAGCATCGCCCGGCCATGATTCACCGTGTTGTTTACGGGGCAATGGAGCGCTTCATCGCTTTGCTGGTGGAGCATTACGGGGGAGCGTTTCCCCTCTGGCTTGCACCGGTCCAGGCTGTTGTTATACCCATCACAGAGAGGCAGCATGGCTATGCCAGAGAAGTACAGGACAGCCTGCAGCAGGAGGGGATCAGGGTGAACCTGGATGACCGCAGTGAAAAAATGGGTTATAAGATACGTGAGGCCCAGCTTCAAAAAATTCCCTATATGCTGGTAGCAGGTGAAAAGGAAGAGGCTGCGGGGAGCGTGGCTGTGCGCCAGCGGGAAACAGGGGATATGGGTCCCATGCCCCTTAGTGAATTCCAGGGGAAAATAAAACAGGAAATCATCTCACGGGGGTTGGAAGGATAAAAAATAATTGACTTGTCTTTTTATTTGTGATATATTTACATGCGACTAAAGTAGAAGCTTAAGGCTTCTCACCTTGCAACACTTTTAAGTTGTTAACAAGGTTACTTGCAGCTAATTTGAACCGTTAGTATATTAGCAGGTAAGGAACCTTACTTGCTAATTTTTTTATTTCAACCGGAGGTGGGTATACGATTAGCAAAGAATTGTTAATTAATAACAAAATCAGGTCCAGGGAAGTTCGGGTTGTTGATAGTGAGGGAGAGCAACTTGGGGTTATGCTTTTGGAAGACGCTCTGAAGATTGCTCAGGAAAAAAACCTGGATCTTGTGAATGTGGCCCCTCAGGCCAGACCTCCTGTTTGCCGCATTATGGATTTTGGCCGTTATAAATATGAACAGAGCAAACGGGATAAGGAAGCGCGCAAGAAACAGAAGACCACTGCCGTTAAAGAGGTAAAAATGCGTCCCGGTATTGATGAGCATGATTTTCAGGTGAAAAAGCGTAATGCAGTGCGTTTTCTGGAGAATGGCGATAAAGTCAAGGTAACGATCATTTTCCGCGGCAGGCAGATCACTCATCCCGAGCTGGGTAGAAAACAATGTAAAAAAATGGCCAGCGAACTGGAAGAGATTGCAACTGTGGAGAGAGAACCGCGGATGGAAGGGCGGAACATGGTGATGTTCCTCGCTCCTCGTTAAAACAGCATAAGGAGGATATCAGATGCCGAAAATGAAGACGCACCGCGGCGCGGCGAAGCGTTTTAAAAAAACAAAGACCGGAAAGATTAAGCGCTTTCGGGCTTATCACAGTCACATTCTGGAGAAGAAAAGTCCCGGCCGTAAACGGCGGTTACGTAGTTCAACGCTGATTAGCAGTAGCGACCGCAAGCGTGTTGCAAAACTATTGCCTTATTAAAATACAGGGGGTTCGTAACAATGCCCAGAGTAAAAAACAGCTTTAAGACAAAGCAACGGAGGAAGAAAGTCCTTAAGCTGGCAAAAGGATATTTTGGCTCAAAAAGTAAACTTTATAAAACAGCTAACCAGCAGGTAATGAAATCCTTAACATACGCTTACCGGGATCGTCGGGTACGCAAACGCGATTTTCGGCGCCTTTGGATTGCACGCATAAATGCCGCGGCACGCAACAACGGGCTTTCTTACAGCCGCTTTCTTTTTGGCCTGAAAAGGGCGGGGGTGCTGGTAAACCGCAAAATGCTGGCGGACCTGGCAGTAAACGATCCTGCCGCCTTTAGCAAGCTGGTAACTGTGGCCCAGGAAAATATCGGTTAAGCTAAGCGAGGTAAAGGCCTGGGAACAGGTCTTTTCTTTTTGTACGGTGCCGCTTTCTTGACTTTTAACTTTTGACTTTAAAATATATTATTTAGATTGGTGTTGAGGTAGTGGTTGACGTGTCTTCCCCAAATAACAGGATTGTGAAGGAATACCGTTTGCTTGGCAAGGGCAAATACAGAAAAACAAGTGGCAGTGTTATTCTCGAAGGCTGCCATTTGTTGCGTGAAGCTCTTACTGC
>SKTJ01000193.1 GCA_007122565.1 Syntrophomonadaceae bacterium
GGTGTCACTGTTGTGGACAAGCTTAACCTTACGATCCAGGACGGTGAGTTTGTGGTCTTCATCGGACCTTCCGGGTGCGGCAAAACTACCTCATTAAAGATGATCAACAAGTTGATAGAAATGGATGAAGGCAGCATTTACATTAATGACCGGGATATCAAAAACCTGGGTGGCGACCAGTTGCGCAGGGGTATCGGCTATGTCATCCAACAGATCGGCCTCTTCCCCAATCTGACCATCGAAGAGAATATTCTCGTTGTGCCCCGCCTCCTGAAATGGAGTAAAGAAAGATGTAAAGAGCGTGTGCGGGAGCTTTTGGAGCTTGTTGGCATGCCCTACGAGGAAAACGCTCAAAAGTACCCAAGTGAGCTGAGCGGCGGGCAACAGCAGCGCATTGGTGTTTTGCGGGCGCTGGCCGGAGAGCCGCCCATTATTTTGATGGATGAGCCCTTTGGCGCCCTTGATCCGGTAACGCGGGAAAGCCTGCAGGATGAGTTGAAAATTATCCAAAGAAAGCTTCATAAAACAATCATCTTCGTGACACATGACATGGGTGAAGCCATAAAGATGGCCGACCGGATTGTTTTCATGTCCATGGGAAAAGCCCTGCAAGCTGCCACGCCGGAAGAGATGATTCAAAACCCTGCAGATCCCATCATCAGCAATTTTATGGGTAAATATGCCGCTTCCAGCGGATATGCAAAACCCTCTTTGACATGTGCAGATGTCATGGAGAAAGATGATTTAGCTGCTACCTCCATGGCCGGGCTTGCTGATAATCCTGCTCCGGCAGCGGGCACGGTTTCCCTGACAACCAGCGCCAGAGATGCTTTTGCCCTCTTGTTAAAAAGCGAGGCTGATTACCTGGTGGTGTTAAATCAGGATCGCACAGTGGCCGGCACGATCACAAGAAACAGCATTGCCAAAGCTTTAGCCGGTTTGGTCTGGGGGGATATGGATTGGCCGTCGTAAGCTTTTTTGAAAGATATGGTGATCATTTGCTGCGGGCTATCTTCGTGCACCTGCAATACGTCTTTGTTTCTGTCAGCGTGGGATTTGTCATTGCATTTCTAACCGCCATCATCTTATCCAGGTTTCCCCGCTTTTCAAATACTGTAATTCCTCTCCTGGGAATCTTCCAAACAGTGCCGGGGTTGGTATTTATTGGTATTCTCTTCATCTACCTGGGGTTGAAACCCATTACGGTCATTATTGCCCTCTCTATCTATGCGATCTTCCCCATCCTGAAAAACACCTATACCGGCATCATTACCGTTGACAAAGGCCTCATTGAGGCCGCCCTGGGCTGTGGTATGAACAGCCGGCAAATTCTTTGTAAAGTCGAAATACCCAATGCCATGCGCTCGATCTTCTCCGGGCTGAGAATGTCTACCATCTATACCGTGAGCTGGGCTGTCCTGGCAGCCATGATCGGCCTCGGGGGCCTGGGGGAATTCATCTACCGGGGCATCGAAACCAACAACCACACCCTGATCATCGGCGGTGCCATTCCGGCAGCGCTCCTGGCCATGGCCCTGGGCTTCCTCATTGATTCAATGGAAAGCATCATGACTCCACGCGGCTTGAAAGGGGGACGCTAGCATGGCAATGCGCTTTGTTCTGCAGCATCTCTACCTGGTCTGTGCCGCCGCTCTGTTCACGATGATTTTCGGCCTCATCCTGGGCGCTGCTGCCTACCTGTGCAAACCGCTGCGGGCGATGATCCTGGGGTTGGTGGACATTTTGCAAACTATTCCCGTGCTGGCAATGCTGGGAATCATCATGCTCTTTTTCGGGGCCACCAGCACCACCGTCATTATCGGTATCGTTCTCTACTCCCTGCTGCCCATGGTGAGAAATACCTATACCGGCCTGGAAAATGTGAACCCGGGAATTAAAGAAGCCGCTCAGGGCATGGGAATGACGAAATGGCAACGACTGCTTAAAATTGAACTGCCACTGGCTTTTCCCATCATCTTTACCGGTTTACGCATCGCCATCGTCACATCTATCGGCATCGCCGTCTTTGGCGCCGTTGTGGGGGGAGGTGGGTTGGGCTCGACCATTAACCGGGCCATCCTCATACAAGACATGAACACACTGATGCAGGCTACTTTTACCCTCATGGCGATGGCCATGATCTTTGATTTTGGGATGAGCTATATGGAAAAGCGTCTGCAGGCAAGGGGGCAGAGCTTTAGGAGCCGGGGAGCAGGGAACGGGAGTCAGGGGTAGGGGTAATACAAAAAAGAGGTAGACCATAAAAAAGGGGTTGTTAATATGCCAGGTTTAAAGAATAAATTATCGCTGCTGATTATTTTGATGCTGCTCGTGGTATCGCTCGTGGTATCGCTCGTGGGTTGTTCAGGGGGCTCCGCTGATAACACAGAAATTACGCTCCTTGAAGGCCAGTTTACTGAGATTGATATCCTAATGCAAATGGCAGGGATCTTAATTGAAGAAAACACTGATTTGAAAGTATCCTTCCATGATTCCATGTACACAGTTCCCGCCGCCAATGCGGTGATGGCAAAAGAAGTCGATTTGTATGTCAGCTATGACGGGACCCTTTTAACAACAATACTAGGGTATGATCCCAGCGATGTCCCGGAAGGTGAAGACCTCTTTATGTGGAGCAAGGCAAAAGGGATCGAAGACAAGGGGCTCACTCTCACAGAGAAATTCGGCTTTGAAAACACCTACGCCATTGGCATTCAGCAGGATTTTGCCCGGGAACACAACATACTCACAATCAGCGACCTGGTGCCCCATACCGGCGATCTGATCTTTGTTGCGGAACATGAATTCTTCGACGAAGAAGGAACCATGCGCTTTAATCCGTTTAATGAGCATTACGGCATTACCTGGAAAGGCAGCAACTCCATTGATATCGGGCTGAAATTTGCCGCCATGGACAGCGGAAGTGCGGATGTGACCATGGTCTACTCAACCGATGGGCTGAATAAAAAGTTTGATTTGGCCATCCTGGAAGACGATCTGAACTTCTTTCCCCAGTATTATGCCTCATTTATCCACAGGGAGACATTTTTTGAAGATTATGCCCAAACGGCGCCCAACCTGGAAGACCTACTGCTCAGCCTGGCCGGCCTGATTGACAACACCACCATGATTGAAATGAACTACAAAGTGGATGCAGAAAATGAAAGACCCTATGATGTTGCCAAAGAATTCCTGAGAACCCACGGGCTGACAGAGTAAAAGGTTGGACGGTTGGTGATTCACTGAATCACTGCAGTCAGCGCCGCCATTTTTTTAAAAGAGTTTTCCAGGGACGCTTTAAATTGCTGCAGGGCATCCGCCCGGTGTTTTTTACAGGAGAGTACGAAATGGAAGCGGTCTTCGTAGATTAAATAGCGCGCTGCAAACCCGTCTTCAACCGAGGGGCCATAGCCCGCATAGCGCATCGCCAAAGAATGGCTGGTGCTGGTGGAAAAATAATTGGTGGTAATGGCAAGATAACCAGGGGAAGTAAATAATTCTGGGAGCGGCGCCTCAGGGAAGAGATTTTCGTGCATTTTTTTGAGCCCGTAGAGGTGCCGGTCAATCCCCTGACCGGCCTGGCACTCATTGATACGCTCCACATGTTTTAAGGAAGCCGCCCGTAAATTCTCAAGGGTTGGGTTTTTTACAAAAGCCAGGGATTCTTTGGTAACGGGGCGCATGGTTTCCGTTCTGCCACACAGATAGCGTTTTGTCATCACCGATTCATATACATTGTAAACGTTCTGAAAAACGCCATGCTGCGCTAATTGCATACCAATCTGTACAAAACCGTCGGGACTGACCCCCAGCGTTTTTACGCGCCCTTTGCCAAATTCTGTAAAGGATAATACCTCAAAGCTGTGCTGGTGATAAGCTTCCCGGCTTAGCGTTTCCGCCTCTTTTATTGCCGCCTCCAACCGCTTATCCAATTCAAAGGTGATCTCATGTACGGGTGTTTTTGCGGTCCCGGGGAAGGAGGACGCATCAAGGGGGCCCATCTGCTCATACAGGTAGGCCACCAGGCGCCCCAACGTGGTGCCGTCCACACCGGAATGTTCATAGTTGATGCCAAAATCACCCGCTTCATTCAGGATAAACTGCAGGGATTTATCATACCAGCGATTAGCTGCGTTTCCGCAGAAGAAATGTTTAAACATCTGCCCGTCGTGGGGGTGCCGCTCTTCATCGATCACAAAAAATGCCAGGGCGCTTTCAACCTGGTGCAGGCTTTTTTCATTTTGAGGGCTCACGCCGGCCAAGTGTTTTCTTAACTGTGCCCACTTTCTGCGCGGCAGGTTCGTTAATATGCCTGCAGCTAACCGATTATCCGTTTTGGGGGTTTGCATAATCTCCCGCACTTGCTGGAGCAGGGCGGCAGGGCTGATGATCTTCCGGTCCCGGTCCAGCACATTTATCTGATAATAATGACCCCGGTGCAGGATAATCACGTGGGCGGTGTTGGCTGCGGTGATATGAGTATCATCCCTTTCCCCCGGGACCCTGGCAGTACCCAGGAGCGTTTTGTACTGGGCCATGCATAACGGCTTTTTGCCTTGAAAATCAGCGTCCAGCCTTTCCGCCAAGATGAGCTCATTAAACTTAAAAAGGGCACTGATAAGGCTGGTGAGAAACTCCGGCAGGGAAAGGTTTTTCATCTGTGGATTTTTTTCCAGGATAAAGGTCACATTGCTGCCCGTGGGCAAGGGGGCAGGATTGCACAGGTAAGATTCAGCCCAAAGAGTTTCCAGCCAGTTGCTGATCCCGGGGTCCCGGGACAGATCGCTCAGGTGCTGCTGCAGGACCGGTCCAACGCCTCCGTCTTGAAAAGTACGAATAGCATCCCGTGTCATTTTAATTTCAGCCTGTGACAGGAAAGGTTCACTCCAGTGCATAAGTTTCTGGCAGGTTGCATGGAGGGCGGGAAGGGGCAATTTGGGGAGACTATCCTGGTACGCATACATATTCATCATATTTCCTCCAAAACGAATTATTTGATCTTGTAAACAGGCTAGCATTGTGTGGGGCTTTGTTCGATATAACATAATTTCGGTAATATATTACATGATTCCTGCTTATGCAAAAGAGTAGCTGATTTATGGGGTTTGGAAACTGACCGCCACGGCCCATAAGGGCCAAGAGAGGCAGGGTATGATAGTGTTTTTTTACCCTGTCCCCTGCAAAAACTCCATCCGGATTAATCCCACAACGGCATTTACGCCCAATGAAACCCATAAATGCAAATATATAACATCAAATAATCAAAAAAAGGCGTTTGCTTGCCGCCGGATTTCTAGAGGCAGAATAGTCGCATTATTCGTTACCCCGGTAAATTCGCTGATCATAATATCACTGTTTGAAAAAGGATCAAATAACAGAATGCCCTTGTAAATTAAAGGGTAAAATAACTCAGACTAATCCTATCGCATGGAGGGGCAAAGCAGTGATTCTTAAGTCTAAACTTAAGTCTAAAACGGAAAAGCGTCAACAGTCCATTGATATTCGCGAAGCCTTTAATCTTTGGGATATGTTAAATTCTTCGTATATGGCCCTGGAGCGCCTGCAAATATGGAAAACCATTACCCACGACCTGGACCTGAAAATGATTATCGATACCGCCATAAAGACGAGCAAGGAATGTATCCAAACTCTGGAAACGAAAATGGAAGAATACGCCATCAAAGCCCCCGACAGAACCCGAAGTTTTGGAAACTTCCCTGCAAGTTCGCAAATGGTCACGGACGAATTTATCGCCCAGGAAATATTTCTGTATCACCAGGAACACATAGAAAACCTGATGAAAGTGCTGCGGTCTACAGTAACCAACGATAACCTGCGCCAGATATTCAAAAAAATGATCATAAAAACCGTGCATGAAACCGACGCACTGGTTACTTA
>SKTJ01000276.1 GCA_007122565.1 Syntrophomonadaceae bacterium
ATCGGCCTGGCGTTTGTTACATTAACCGTCACAAGAATTAAAAAAAGAAAAAACTAACACTTCAGTGCCAGATGACGTTTCCACTAAGCAAGAGGTTTCTTGGCATAGCGTATGAAAAGAGGTGCTGTCCATGAAAAAACACCTGACGTTTACCCTTAACGGGAATGCTGTAACGGTGGAAATGTTACCCCATGCCCTTTTGTTGGATGTGCTCAGAGAAACACTGGACCTTACCGGCACCAAGCGCGGTTGCGGTGAGGGTGAGTGCGGGGCGTGCACGGTAATTGTTAATGGTGCCACCGTAAATTCCTGCATCTATCCGGCCTGGAAGGTGGAAAACTGTGATGTGCTGACGGTGGAAGGCCTGGGCACCCGGGAAGAGCATCATCCCCTGCAGCAGTCCTTTCTGGAAAAAGGAGCGGTGCAGTGCGGTTTCTGTACACCGGGCATGCTCATGTCCAGCTACGCCCTACTTCAAAAAAATAAAGAGCCTGACGAAAAAGAGATCAAAAAAGCACTGGCCGGCAACCTCTGCCGCTGTACCGGCTATAAGAAGATCATCGGGGCTGTTAAGGATGCAGCCCGCATGCTAAACATGCCCTAAACATGTTCGCCTATAATTATAATTTTGTTTAGGGAGAGAAAAATGATCTAAATGCTACAAGTAAGACTTGAGATTTTGGTTGTACATTGCTTAATGCTAATAATCAGTTGTAGAACAGACACAAGGGGCTTAATAGGTTGTACCAAGATCTATTGTGGGAGAAATTCTTTTGAATGTATCCTCTTCACAACAAAATGAAGAGGGTATTTATTTGTTGCAAGAGTACATAAGGATTGGTATTATACGAAAAAGGGAAGACGCAATACAATAATTTATTCCTTGTGATACAACAATTCACGATTACCAGTAAATATATTTGTAAAGTTGCACGGCATTATCCCCACATCCATCCTTGGATCAAACTGTTTCAATAAATAAGAGGTGATACAAGTGAAAGCGAAGGCCGTTATTTTTGATCTTGACGGGACTCTTCTGAATACCTTGCAAGATTTGGGGGAGGCCATGAATGTTGTGTTACGGGAGCACGGCTTTCCCGTACATCCTGTGGATGCGTACCGGCATCTTTTGGGGGAGGGGATGGATGCACTGGTACGTCAGGCTCTGCCGGAGGTAGAGAGAGATAAAACCCTGGTGGCAAGGTTGATGGAAAAGATGCAGGATGAATATGACCGGCGCTGGCAGGACCATACCCAAGCATATTCCGGTGTGCCGGAAATGCTGGATGAGCTGGAACGGCGTGGCCTGCCCAAGGCTATCTTAACTAACCATCAGCATCATTTTATGGTACAGATGGTGGAGAAATTCCTGGGGGCCTGGTCATTTACCGTTCTACGGGGGGTCTTGCCGGGAGCACCCCGCAAGCCGGACCCTGCTGTTGCCTTGGAAATTGCCCGGAAAATGGAGCTGCCACCGCAGGAGATTGTGTTAGTAGGTGATTCAGGCATTGACATGCTGACGGCTCGTGCGGCGGGGATGGTTGCTGCCGGCGTGTTATGGGGGTATCGTGACGCCACGGAATTGCTGGAAACCGGAGCACAGAAACTTTTAACCGGCCCCCACGAACTTATTAATATTTTGGCTTAACTATAATAACCGCGAACAGGCAAAATGATCTCACCTTTGCAGCCCTAAACGGCTGTTTTCTTTATACTGTGGAAGAGATTTTATCCATTTGGCATGTAATAATCAAACATCACGGGGCCAAGTTCCATTTCAATTTATGGTGACTTGAAAGAACTGCTACGATCTGATAATATTTTAGCTGTGCCTTGTTATACCGAAAATAAAATTTCCTGTGGCAGAGGGATACGGTCCGTTGACCAAAATCGAGGTGATAGAATATGGATGCCACATCGCTGTATGTGTTACTGTTTTTTGTCGTTATGCTTATATCTATGCTTTTACTCTCAACGTTTTTACAGAGGCGTGCTGTTATTGCCATCAGGAAGGTTTTTCATAGGAAAAATGCATTGACAGCAGAAAATGCAATCGACCCTGAAGAGCTTGGTCTCAAGCACCAGCATGCGTTATTAAAGAAACGCGATTACAGACGGCAGGCAGTGCAACTCTTGATGAACATTCAGGTTATCCGGACAACAGAAGCTGACAAGCTATATTTTTCTGAAGAAAAGCTTACTTCTTTGAGGATGGAAGGCTCTAAACTTGTAAAAATCATGTTGCCAAAATAGAGTAAGGGATGATGCCACAGTGAATCCATGAATACAAATAATGGAATTATTATAATATTCGCCGATTATGATGCTGCCGGCGGTAGACATGCCCGAAGTTCGTGTAGTATAATGATTCCATTGTTATAATTATTACAATATCGCCGGGAGGAAACTGATGACTGATTTGTACGTTTATGATACGACTTTAAGGGATGGCTCACAGCGTGAGGGCATCTCCTTTTCCGTTAACGATAAGCTTCAGATCGCCCAACTCCTGGATGAGCTGGGTGTTGATTATATTGAGGGCGGTTGGCCCGGTTCCAATCCCAAGGATATGGAGTTTTTTGCCCGTGCCCGGGAGGAACTCTCCCTAAGCCACAGCAAGATTGTTGCTTTTGGCAGCACGCGCCATGCCCATTCCGACGTTGAGAATGATGTTAATGTGCGTGCCCTGCTGGAGGCGGGGACACCGGCGGTAACAGTGGTAGGAAAAAGTTGGGATTTTCATGTTTTTCATGCCCTGGACACCACCCTTGAGGAAAACCTTGCTATGATCACTGATACCGTCGCTTATTTGAAAGGGAAGGGGCTGGAGGTGCTCTTTGATGCTGAGCACTTTTTTGACGGTTACAATGAAAACCGGGATCATGCCATGGCCACGCTGGAGGCGGCGGCCCGGGGCGGTGCCGATACTATCATCCTTTGCGACACCAATGGGGGCACCATGCCCCTGGAGATGCGCGCAGTAATCCAGCAGGTTAAGGAGCACATAAATGTTCCCCTGGGGATTCACTCTCACAACGATGCCGACATGGCCGTGGCTAATTCCATAATCGCCTTGCAGAGTGGTGCAACGCATGTGCAGGGTACCATTAATGGTTATGGTGAACGATGCGGCAATGCGGATCTTTGTGCTATTATTGCGAATATCCATTTGAAAATGAAGATAGATAAGTTTTCACCCGAGCAGATGAAGAAGCTAACGGCCGTTTCCAAGTTGATCTCCGAACTGGCAAATGTGCGGCCGCTGGTCAGCCAGCCGTATGTGGGGCGTAATGCTTTTACCCATAAGGGTGGTATCCACGTGGACGCCGTGGTAAAACAGTCCCGCACATACGAGCATGCCAGCCCGGAAGCAGTGGGTAACAAACGGCGCATCCTCGTCTCCGAGCTGGCAGGCAAGAGTAACATTCTTTTTAAAATGCAGGATAAGTTCTCCCAATTCGGGGAACTTCTGCAGACAAAAGATGTATTAAAACAGATTAAAAAAATGGAGTATGAAGGCTATCAGTTCGAGGGTGCGGACGGTTCTTTTGAACTGATTATCTGGAAGACGATGGATACCTACAAGCCTCTGTTTAAGCTGGAAGGATTCCGCGTCATTGTTGATAAACAACGGCGCGGCGATGATCTCTATGTGGAGGCGACGATCAAGGTGAAGGTTGGTGACCGTGTCATGCATACGGCTGCCGAGGGCGACGGGCCGGTTAACGCCATGGATAATGCCCTGCGCAAAGCACTGGAGGGATTTTACCCCAAACTGAAAGGTATCCGGCTGGTGGACTACAAGGTGCGTGTCCTGGAGGGGCGGGACGGCACGGCTGCACGGGTGCGGGTCTTGATTATCACACAGAACGGTGATAAGCGCTGGGGTACGGTCGGGGTATCCGAAAATATTATCGAGGCCAGTTGGATTGCCCTCGTAGACAGCATTGAATACGGGTTACTCTATGAAAGCAGCCCATCTTTGGATGAATTAAAAAAGGCCCTCGATGCGTTGCCCTGGGATTATGAACATTTGGAGCAGCCGTTGGCATAGGCCGGGCAGGGCAGCGGATGAGTCTGGCGAAGCTCCGGGGGTGAATAGATGAACACAAATAACGAGCATGTTGCAAAGGCAGATTTTCTTTACGGCACTGCCACAGGAATCGGTAGCATGCCCCATCTTGATCTAAACGAGGCGCTTCGCCTCGTTTTTCAGACACTGCCGCAGGGGCCACACTGGCCCCAACTTCCCACCCGGGGGCGGGAGGAAGGATTTGCCCGTCAGTATCTGCATGCTCTGGAGAGGTTGGGGTTACTGGACACAGCAGGTGATCCCCCCTTTTTCCATAACCGGGAGGCAGGCTGGCCTGCCAGGTTGGAGCGTTTTTATAACCTCTGCCTGCAGGCGGAGGAGGGTGGAGGCCTTACAGAGGTGCTGCGGCATTTTTCCTTCCCGGATGGGGCGGCGGATGGATTTTATGCGTTTTTGAAAGAGCCGTGGCGCTTAAGCGCTTCCCCTGCACAATACATAAAAGGCCAGATCAGCGGCCCCCTTTCCCTTGGTTTACAGGTTAATGCAGGCGATGGGACAGCTGCGTTCTATCACACCGAATTGAGGGAGATCATTACCCGAACGCTTGCCCTGCTGGCCCGTTGGCAGGTGCGTGCCCTCAGGCGGGATTCCCGCCCCGTCCTTATATTTATTGACGAACCGGCCCTCCTTTCTTATGGTCAGTCTGCCTATGTTTCTCTTTCCCGCACCGCTATTAAAGAAAGCCTGGCAGAGGTCATAAGAGCGATTACGGCTGAAGGTGGCTATGCCGGGGTGCACTGTTGCTCCGGTGTGGATTGGTCCATTTTATTTGAATTGCCGCTGCACGCGGTAAATTTTGATGCGTACAGTTATTTTTCATCCCTCCTCGTATACACTGATGGGTTGGAGTCGTTTTTGCAGCGGGGCGGATGCCTGGCCTGGGGGCTGGTTCCCACTTCCCCGTCTGTGGAAACGGAAAATGTGGAGTCGTTGTTGCAATTATTTAATGAAGGGATTGGGCGTTTGGCAAATAAGGGGGTTACGCAGAAGCTCTTGCGGGAACAATATCTCCTGACACCCAGTTGTGGGACGGCCACCCTCACCACAACTCAGGCAGAACGGGTTTATCACCTGTTAGGGGAATTGCAGGCGCGGTTAATCAAATAGAAAGGGGGAGGTACATATGGAACTGGAGCATTTCCTGAAAGAAATATCAGAGGCGGATGGTGTCTCCGGCTATGAAGATACTGTTGTCGAATCTATTGCCGATGCTTTTTCCCCGTATGTGGATGAGACACGCCGCGATAACCTGGGAAATCTTATTTTTTTTAAAAAGGGAAAAAAGGCCCATGCACCCCGTATTATGTTTTGTGCGCATATGGATGAGATCGGGCTCATTGTTACATCTGTGGAAAAAGAGGGATTTTTACGTTTTGGTGCTCTGGGGGGTTTTGATGTGCGGACCCTTCCCGGGCAGGATGTTACCATATACGGTAAGGAAAAGTTTCCCGGCGTGATCGGTCAGTTGCCGCCCCACCTGCGCAAGGGAGATAAGAAAGACAAGGCTCCGGAGATGGGGGATCTTTTTATTGATACGGGCCTTCCTGCGGAGGAGGTGCACCGCGGAATCGATGTGGGCTCTGTGGTGGCGATTCAAAGAAAATTTATTTCCCTGCGTCACACCTGCCGTGCCGGCAAGGCGTTTGATGACCGTGCCGGAGTGGTCTTGCTGTGGCAGTGTGCACGGGAGTTGAGCCGCATGGACCACGGTGCTGATGTTTACCTGGTGGCTACCGTGCAGGAGGAGGTGGGGATCAGGGGTGCCATGGTTTCTGCTTTTGGCCTGACGCCCGATCTGGGAG